>JBBRJL010000162.1:0-6164 GCA_038219375.1 Chitinophagales bacterium
CATTTTGACTATCTTTATAGATGTCTTGAGAAGCAGCTTGCCAAGCAGTGTTTATCGTCTCCATTGCTTTGTCTATAGCACTGATATCTTGCATTTTGTGTGCATCTTTAAGTTCTGCGAGAGCGCTTTCGATACTTGCTTTTTTGTCAGCAGGTATTTTGTCGCCAAGCTCACTCATTTGCTTTTCTGTTTGGAATATCAATCCATCAGCACTATTGAGTTTTTCTGCTCTTTCTTTAGCTATTTTATCAGTGTCTGCATTTGCAGCAGCTTCTGCTTTCATTTTAGCTATATCTTCTTGCGAAAGACCTGTTGATGCTTCTATCCTGATGTTTTGCTCCTTACCAGTACCTTTATCTTTGGCAGCAACCTTCAATATACCATTAGCATCCATATCAAAAGTTACTTCGATCTGTGGTAAACCTCTTGGTGAAGGTGGAATTCCATCCAAAATAAATCTGCCTACACTTCTATTGTCACGTGCCATCGGTCTTTCACCTTGCAGAATGTGTATCTCTACACTAGGCTGATTGTCAGCAGCGGTTGAATATGTTTTGGTTTTTTTGGTCGGAATGGTACTGTTAGACTCGATTACAATATCAAATACATTACCCATCGTCTCGATACCAAGTGAAAGTGGTGTTACGTCTAGTAAAAGTACATCTTTCACATCACCGCTCAATACACCACCTTGGATGGCTGCACCTAGGGCAACTACTTCATCAGGATTGACACTTCTATTTGGTTTTTTGCCAAAAAAGTCTTCTACTGCTTGCTGGATTGCTGGTATTCTAGTTGATCCACCCACAAGGATAATTTCATCTATTTTGCTTTTTGCTAGACCCGCGTCTTTTAGTGCTTCTTCACACGGCTTAAGTGTTCTCTTTATCAATGAATCTGCCAATTGCTCAAATTTGGCACGGCTCAACTTCATCACCAAGTGTTTAGGAACACCATCTACTGCTGTGACATATGGTAAGTTGATTTCTGTCTCTGCTGAAGATGACAATTCAATTTTTGCTTTTTCTGCCGCATCCTTGATTCTCTGTAGTGACATCGGATCTTTTCTGAGATCTACATTCTCTTGTGATTTGAATTCATCAGCCAACCAATCTATGATCACCTGATCGAAGTCGTCACCACCTAAATGTGTATCACCATTGGTAGATTTCACTTCAAATACTCCGTCTCCTAACTCTAAGATAGACACATCAAATGTACCTCCACCTAGGTCAAATACTGCAATCGTACTATCGTGTTGTTTTTTATCCAATCCATAAGCCAATGCTGCTGCAGTAGGTTCATTGATGATTCTTTGTACTTTCAGCCCTGCGATTTCACCCGCTTCCTTAGTAGCTTGTCTTTGAGAATCATTAAAGTAAGCAGGTACTGTGATTACTGCATCTGTCACTTCCTGTCCGAGAAAATCTTCAGCTGTTTTCTTCATTTTCTGAAGGACCATGGCTGATATTTCTTGTGGTGTGTACAATCTACCGTCGATATCAATTCTTACGGTGTCATTGTCTCCTTTTACTGTTTTATAAGCTACTCTTCCTGCTTCTTTGCTTACTTCACTAAATCTATTCCCCATGAATCTTTTGATAGATGCGATGGTTCTTGTAGGGTTAGTGATTGCTTGTCTTTTGGCAGGGTCGCCTATTTTTCTCTCACCATTGTCAAGAAATGCAACGATGGAAGGCGTTGTCCTTTTGCCTTCTTCATTCGCTATTATGACAGGTTCATTACCTTCCATAACAGCCACACAAGAGTTTGTGGTTCCTAAGTCTATACCTATTATTTTACCCATTGATATGTATTTTTATTTGAATTTAAGTGATTGATTTTTAAATTTACAATTATATATAGTCAATACTTATGCCAAATCAAATATAGGTAATTTCGTAATAAACTGACTGTCAAAATGGATGAAAAGTCGGCAAAAAAGTCACAGCTACATGACAGTTCGTCAGTAAATATATATGGTCTTGTAGCTTTAATACATCCAATAGGATCGAATAAGTATGATCACGTCGCTTTCAGGCATACGATCATTAAACCTTGATAGTAAATACGGCTTGACTATCTGAGATTTATTTGAAATTTAGACTTTTTGTGATGATTCCATTTCTCAGCGAGTCAAGTGTTGGAGGTGCTAGTACGATGTCGCTACGTTTAAATTCTGTTCTTGCTGAAAATAAACCAACTGCATCATTACTTAGATTAGAATAAACTGGAATTTCACCACTTGAAGTGATACCAAGATTGGCTTGACCAATGGAGATATAATCTTTTACTGCTTGACCTCCTGTGATGATGACAAGTTCTGCCGAATTAAAATATCTTTCTATACTTGCATCTTTAACAAATGCCCCATTCATAAATTCATAGAATGTTTGTCCTTTGAAGGTATGGTCTGTTCTGGTAAGGTTTCTTGCCAAATTCCAAGTGATAGTAGTGTCTTTAGTCTCATTATTTTTTACTTCGCTCACATGAAACAACATTTTTATATCATGAATGACACCTTCATCACTACCTGACCACCTAATTCTGAAATCTGTATTATAACCAAAACTTAACTTTGAGGAAGCATTTGGTGCTGAAACACTTCCTGCACTATAAGGTGTGATGGCTTTCGTAGTTGCTTCTGTCAAAACAGATCCATCATTTCGTTTTACCACCAATTTATAGTCATCTTTACCGATGTAATTTATTTCCGATGTTTTAATTTTGTACAAATAATTTGGCGCATCTGCAAATGTTCCAGGAGCTCTTTGGTAACCTTCTAGATTTCCGTCCACTCTAGTCAAGCGAAAAGAATTACCAGTTTTAACATGTACGATGGATACTTCAATATTGTCATAATAAAGGAGCGCAGGATCTTTTGCTAATATAAATGCAGATGTTTCTTCATCTGAAAATGCCCTCTCTACTCTGATATAAGTCGCAGTGTCTATATCTGAAATGATACCATACACTACTGGGATATCTACCTTGCCTTCTGTAAGGTCAAATTCATTTGAACATGAAAAAAAAGAAATTATTAAAACAAATAATGCCAAATTTACTGACACGCTTTTTATGATATTCATTATCCTTAAGATTACACTTTAACGTAAAGAAACGCAAAGGTAGCTTATTTATATATATACTGACAACAAAAAAATGGACAAAAACTGGAATACTTACCCCATTGTCTTACCGACGACGTTTTGCTAATTTGATTTTAGAACATCAAAATGATTAGTATCAACATTGGGGTATGGACTGTAGATAATCATGTTTAAATCATTGACATTGTATTATAGCCATATTTATAATTTCTTTTATAGCCACAATAGGTAGATCTTCGTTAGAAATAATCCTTAGGATTTTCATTTTTGCCCGTTTCCCTTCTTCAAGTTTTGGATGATTTATCTGCTTGCCATGTACCACAAGTATGTAGGGATCATTTGTTTTTTTATTGAGCCATAAATAACAAATGGGTTTTTTATGATAACAAAAGCAGGGCATTTCATATTTTATAGTTTCGTTGATATTCGTATCCTGTGCAAGTATACTTGTGCGTAGTGCTAGTAAGCAACCCTTTCCGGGCTCATCTTTGATTAAATAGAACGCATCAATTTCGTTATTCATTGATATAAAACTAATGCTAGTAAGCAAAAGTTTGATAGCCGAAATATTTTGTTTATAACCTTGACCTATGACCATCAAAAATACAAAACCTTAGTATAAATTTTTTTGTGTTAATAATAACATATAACTTTCACCCATCAAAACGGATTGTCATGCATTTAGCCATTGTGGATTGGATAATTATTGCTCTTTTTTTTCTTATTACCATGGTCGTAGGTCTTCTGGTATCTCGCAAATCAGGGTCTAGTAGTTCTGAGTTTTTTCTTGGTGGACGTAATATGCCTTGGTGGTTATTAGGTGTCTCTATGGTAGCGACCACTTTTTCTGCTGATACACCCAATCTCGTTACGGACATTGTTAGGAATAGTGGCGTTGCTGGCAACTGGGCTTGGTGGGCATTTTTATTGACAGGTATGTTGACCGTTTTTGTATATGCCAAATTGTGGCGTCGATCTGGCATCACGACAGATCTAGAGTTTTATGAAATGAGATATAGTGGTAAGGAAGCAAGCTTTTTACGTGGATTTAGGGCGATATATCTCGGTGTGTTTTTTAATGTTATGATAATGGCTACGGTTATGCTTGCAGGTATCAAGATAAGCGGTATATTACTTGGTTTGTCGCCAATGACTACAGTGTTGATTGTTTCAATTGTGACTGTTATTTATGCTTCTATAGGTGGGATCAAGGGAGTGATTTATACTGATTTTTTTCAATTTACGATAGCCATGATAGGTATGGTATGGGCAAGCATCTATATCGTCAATATGCCTGAAATAGGTGGATTGTCAAATTTGTTATCTCATCCGGCAGTGGTTCCTAAACTTGATTTTTTGCCTGATTTTAATAATATGGAAGTCCTTGTACCACTTCTTATTATACCCATAGCTGTGCAGTGGTGGAGTGTGTGGTATCCCGGTGCGGAGCCAGGTGGTGGTGGCTATATCGCACAAAGAATGTTGTCTGCTAAGAATGAAAAAAATGCTATTGCAGCAACACTTCTGTTTAATGTCGCACATTATGCATTAAGACCTTGGCCTTGGATTTTGATTGCATTGGCTTCTATGATCGTTTTTCCTACTTTGGAGTCTATTCAGGACGCTTTCCCAGGGATTAATCCTGACTTTGTAAAAGATGACCTGGCATTTTCCGCCATGCTTTCCTTCTTACCTGCTGGTTTACTAGGGATAGTCATTGCAGCGTTGATTGCAGCATTGATGTCTACCATTAGTACTCATTTGAATTGGGGAAGTTCATATATAGTGAATGATTTTTACCAACGATTTATAAAGCCAAGTGCATCAGAAAGTGAATTGGTCAGCGTGGGTCGTCTATCAACAGTAGTCCTAATGATTTTGGCAGCAATTTTTGCTTTATTATTAACAAGTGCTTTACAAGCGTTCAATATTTTGCTCCAGATAGGGGCGGGGACAGGTTTGTTATTTATATTAAGGTGGTTTTGGTGGAGAATCAATGCCATGAGCGAGATTGTAGCCATGATCGTTTCATTTGTGATTGCAGTTTTTATGGAAGTTGTAGTTAAAGATAGCCTTTTATCTCATCAGAAACTTCTGATAGGGGTCTTGATTACTACTATCGCTTGGGTTACGACTGCTTTGCTTACCAAACCTACTGCCGACAATGTGTTGATCCAATTTTATAAGACTATAAGACCTCACAGCATGGGTTGGAAGCCAGTAATTGCAAAAGGTATCGAGCATGGAGCGATCACGACAGAACACACCTTAACAGGGAAATTATCCACAGAGATATTAATGATGTTTTTTGGCTGTATTGGTATTTATGCTTTGTTGTTTGGGACAGGATATTTGATTTATGGTCAGATGATAAATGCTGCTATTGCATTTGTTACAGCTATATCGGTAGGATTAGGACTCAGAAAACTGTGGGTAAATATTGAGTAAATTGTTATTTACATCCATTGTCCAATGTCAGTGAATCGTAGACTATTATCGATCGGTCTACTGATCGATGAAGCTTTATAAATGGATTTCAAATTCATATAGGATAAGTTATTGTAAGGTGCAAGCAAGTTTACATCTCCATTTTACACTGCATATTCTCAAACCTTAACATTACCGAATTCTACCTATCCACTACCTCGTTCCCTTCAAATGGAAAGGGAACTTTGCACGATTGGCGTCGCAAAATGTATGGGTTATTGTTTAATGTAGCGTTGCTATTGCAAAAAGTTTATAAATCGTGGACTTTTTCTTTAGGTCTACTGACCGATGTAGCTTAGTAATGGGCTTCTAAGTGAATTTTGTAATAAAAATCTGAGTTGTCTCTATGGACGTCTTATTGAATCGTTAATACTAAATTGTTTACAATAAAGAATATACCGCGTATAGATTGAATATATAGAAAAAAAAATAATTTCCCCTTCGTGTATCCTTGTAGTATTCATTATTGCAAATTTATAATTGGCAAAATTTCATATATTAAAGTTTTAACTTTTTTTAATTATTATGTACCACTTTAAGATATAACCCTTATCTTTGAGTTGAAAA
>JBBRJL010000163.1:0-6154 GCA_038219375.1 Chitinophagales bacterium
CTTGCCAATATGAGTCATGAAATACGTACACCCATGAATGCTATCATTGGACTCAATAGACTTTTGCTTGATACACCACTCAATCCAAAGCAAAATCAATATGTACAAGCAGTTCAGACTTCGAGCGAAAACTTACTTTGGATTGTAAATGATATTCTCGATCAAGCAAAAATTGAGAGTGGCAAATATACCATTGTGCACAAACCTTTTGATTTGACTGTAGTTTTGTCACAGCTGGAAACGTTGTTTTTATTTAGAGCAAAAGAAAAAAATCTTCTATTTAGTATAGAAACATCTGGGATTATCCCGAAAATTTTGCTGGGAGATCAAGTAAGACTTTTTCAAGTACTTACCAATCTTTTGGGCAATGCGATCAAGTTTACAGATTCGGGTGAGGTAAAGTTATTAGTCAATTCTAGTTTTTCTGATACTCAAATGTGTCGTATTTCATTTGAAGTCTCAGACACAGGTATTGGAATTCCGTCAGACCGACTTGAAAGTATTTTTGAAAGTTTTGATCAGGTTAATGAATATCAAAGTGCAGGAACTCAGGGCACAGGTCTTGGTTTGAGTATCGTCAAAAATCTTGTCGAACAATTGGGAAGTAAAATTTCAGTTACTTCCACCCATGGAAAAGGTTCAAATTTTGCCTTTTCATTAATTTTTGAAATTGGGCAATCTATCGAATCATTGGTCACCCAAAGCGAAAATATCAAATTGCCAGAAGGCCTTAAAGTCTTACTTGTAGAAGATACTCCTTTTAATCAATTGCTAGCTGTAGATTTATTGAAAAAATACATCGTCGGCGTAGAGACTGACGTTGCAGAAAATGGTCTGATTGCAATAGAAAAAATAAAAGAAAAGAAATATGATTTAGTATTGATGGATGTCAAAATGCCAGTAATGAACGGGATAGATGCAACTCAAAAAATTAGAAGCATGGAAGGAGAATATTTCCGTAATCTTCCCATCGTAGGTCTGACTGCTAATGCTATACCTCAACAAATCGCCCTTTGTCTAGAATCAGGTATGGATGAATGTATCACTAAACCAATTGATGCAGACGAACTAGTTTTTAAAATCTCAAAATTAATTCATAGATGATAGATGTTTCCGTACTGAAGGTTTTGTTTGATGATGATGTGATGATCAGAAAATATTTGGGTGTATTCAGAGGAGACGTACCTACTTCACTTTATGAATTAAGAGAATCTATTAAAAATTTGGATTGGGATAATGCATCCATTACTGCCCATAGTTTGAAAAGTCAACTCCAATATCTGAAAGAAGATGAAGTGTCAAAACTCGCCTACGAGATTGAAAAACGATGTGAAGATCCACACCAATTAAATGGAGAAGAACTACATAAAATCCTAGAAGATATGGCTGATCAGTTGCAAAGTATTGTTATAAAAATAGACAGCTATTTATCTAGTAATTGATATGGTTTTGAATAGACTTTAACTATCGTATTAAGAGCTTGTAGCCAGTACCATGGATATTTAGGATTTCAATGTTTGGGTCATCTTTCAGATACTGACGGAGTTTGCTCACATATACATTAAGGCTTCTTTCACGAAAAGAATTTTCATCATCCCATATTTGTTTCAGCGCATTATCCCGATAGACAATACCGTCTTCAGCTTCACAGAAAAGTTTCAACAACTTTGTTTCGATTGCACTCAATTTGACAGGGACGAGCGTATTTGCGATTTCTCGGGTGTCAGCATTAAATTTGAACTTACCTATATCATATTGCGTAATTCCTTTTTTGATTTTTTGATAGTTTTCTGTTCTTTTGAGAATGGCTTTTATCCTGAGAAAAAGCTCTTGCATACTGAATGGCTTAGTGATGTAGTCATCGGCACCAGCTTCAAGTCCTTTGATTCTATCTTCTTTTTCCGTTTGTCCCGTTAAAAATAAAAATGGTGTATTGGGACGTAATTGAGTGATTTCTTCGGCTAGTTGAAATCCATTTTTCATTGGCATTCTAATATCCAATATACAAAGGCTAAATTCCGATTTTTTAAATGTATCCAAAGCATCAAAAGCATTATGGTGTAGATGACACTCAAAGTCCTTTGCTTCAAGATATTCCTTAACCATAGGACTCAATGACCTATCGTCATCTACCAACAATATTTTTTTTATTGTACTCATCAGATTAAGCGTATACAGACGTTACGAAATACAAAATTAGCATAAAAACTGATAACTAAGACATTTTTTATAAAAAGCATTGAATTTGACCAATTTTGTACGGACAAATTTATTTCGGTAATTAATTATGACCCTTAGAAATATAATTGACTTGTTAGAGTATAATTATCAAACTGTTGTATAGATGTCGTTTCAAAAAACGATTTTTAACATCAAATTATATCATAGATTAAGTTTTTATCAAAGGAAGATTGTCCCTTTGGTAATGGTGGTTTCAATATTGAGATCAATCTTTTCTTAATATATTTCATCAAAATAGAATATTTATACATCATTTTATATATTATAATAAAATATTATGTATTTTTGTCACTTATTTAAGGTTATTCAAAATATAGACTTTTCGATTATGAGAAATTTGTTGTTTATTGTCATAATTTTTGCATCGCTAATTCCGAGCGTTTATGGACAGAATCCACAGCTCAAGTCAGGCGTTTCTTTCAAGAAATTGTTTCTTGATTACCAATCTCAGAATGGAGGTGCCTTGACAGGATTTAAGGATTACAGGCATGGTTACGAGTTGGGATACCAAAGACAGTTGAGTAATAATATTGCGCTCAATTTCCCCTTAAGGTATGGTGTAGTTGATTCACATCTTGACTCAGTGAATATGATCTCAAAGCGTGTAGCAAGTCTTGATGCACAGTTGCAATACCAGTTTTTTAAAGAAGGTAGAAGGTTTATACCTTATATTTTGGCTGGTGTAGGCGGTGTCTACGAGGACGTAGGTGATTTTAATATTCAGATTCCCGCTGGGCTTGGACTGTATGTGAAAATTGCTCCGAAAGCTTTTATTACCATTCAGACAGAATACAGATATTCGTTAGCAGATGACAGGAATAATCTTCAGCATGGTATTGGTTTTACGTATTTAATCGGAAAACTTCCCGAAGAAGAAATGGAAAAGCCAGAAGAGATCGTTAAATTGGACAGTGATAATGATGGTATCATAGATGAACTAGATCTTTGTCCGAATGCATTTGGCTCCAGCGAATTGAATGGTTGTCCTGATAAAGATGGAGACGGTGTACCTGATTATCTTGATAAATGCCCTGAATCCAAGGGTTTAAAACAATTCGGTGGTTGTCCAGACACAGATGGTGACGGTATCGCTGATAATGATGACGAATGCCCGAACGTAGCTGGGACTCTTGCCAATAAAGGTTGCCCTGAAGAAGAAAAAGTAAAAGTAGCTGATTCAGAT
Organism: Chitinophagales bacterium; assembly: GCA_038219375.1. Classification (GTDB taxonomy): domain Bacteria; phylum Bacteroidota; class Bacteroidia; order Chitinophagales; family Saprospiraceae; genus OLB9. The sequence goes on from JBBRJL010000163.1 coordinate 3,425, forward strand.
GGTGATGGTGTTCCCGATGACAAGGATAAATGTCCGAAGGAAAAAGGAACAGAAGCAACCATGGGTTGTCCTGATAAAGACGGCGATGGTATTCCTGATAAAGAAGACAAATGTCCTGACAAACCAGGACTTAAGATTTATAATGGTTGCCCCGATACTGATGGTGACGGAATAGATGATAGTCGTGACAAATGTCCAAATGTTGCAGGTACTGTAGCTAATGAAGGTTGTCCTGAGATAAAGATGGAAGATAAAAAGACGCTTGATGTAGCAATGCAAGCCGTGCAATTCCAGACAGGAAGTGCAGTGTTGAAGCCAGAATCAAATATAGTATTGAGACAAATCTCAGATATCATGAATCGTTATCCTGACTTCAATATGAATATCAGCGGGCATACCGATAACACTGGATCGTCTGTTGCCAATCAATCTCTTTCCGAGAGGAGAGCAAAGGCTTGTTATGATTTTCTAATAAAACAAGGCTTATCGTCTTCCAGAATGAGCTTCACAGGTTTCGGTGAGTCAAGACCTATATCGACAAATGAAAACGAGAAAGGTCGTGTTTTAAATAGAAGGGTAGAGTTCAATATGATACCACGACAATAAATGTGATGTCGTAAAATATTAAAAGGGGAAGTGTAACAATATACTTCCCCTTTTTTAATTTAAAAAACTTAATACAACTTCATTATTCTATTTGTAATATTTGATTAAATTTGCATCTGTAGAAAGTTGACCTTTTGGTTGAAACCATCATTTATTTCACATTAAACGTATGAATATGCAAAATATATCCTTAGACCCAAATGTACAAATCCGAGTCAATACTTGGTTGAATGGTAGTTACGACGATGCTACAAAAGCCGAAATTAATCAATTGATCAGTCAAAATAATACCACAGAACTTACTGATGCCTTTTATCGAGATCTAGAGTTTGGTACAGGAGGATTACGAGGTATCATGGGTGCAGGTTCTAATCGGGTGAATAAATACACGCTTGGCGCAGCGACACAAGGCCTAAGCAATTATTTAATTAAACTATATCCTGATAAGCAGATAAAGGTCGTCATTGCCCACGATAATCGTAATAATTCTAGTCTTTTTGCTGGTATCGTTGCCGATGTTTTTTCAGCCAATGGTATTTTTGTCTATTTCTTCGAAGGACTGAGACCTACACCCGAATTGTCATATGCTATCAGGGAATTAGATTGTCAAAGTGGCGTCATGCTTACCGCTTCGCACAATCCTAAGGAGTATAACGGCTATAAAGCATATGGTGCGGATGGTGGACAACTAGTTGCGCCACATGATGAAGCCGTCATGGACGAAGTAGCAAAAGTTAGCAGCATAGAATTAATAAAATTTGATCGCATAGCATCCAATATTCAATCTATAGGCAAAGATATCGATCAGAAATACCTTGACGCAATTGTCAAATGCTCTATATCTAAGGATGCCATCCATCGACAAAAAGACTTAAAGATAGTGTTTTCGCCTATCCACGGCACTGGCGGCGTATTAATACCTGATGCACTAAAAATGTTCGGCTTCGAAAACGTGATCGTCGTACCTGAACAAATGATCGTAGATGGTAACTTTCCTACCGTCATTTACCCAAATCCAGAAGAAGCAGAAGCACTAAGCATGGCCATTGCCAAAGCAAAAGAAGTAGATGCAGACATCGTCATGGCTACGGATCCCGATGCAGACAGAGTAGGGCTAGCTATCAAAAATGATAAAGGTGATTTCATCCTACTCAATGGAAATCAGGCACTTAGTTTGTTGGTCAGATACGTTCTGGGCGCATGGGAAAAAGCAGGTAAACTTGATGGAAATCAATATATTGTAAAAACGATTGTCACTTCTTATTTGATTGACAAAATGGCCGCTTCCAAAGGTGTCACTTGTTACAATTCACTGACAGGATTTAAGTATATAGGTGAAATCATGACTAGACTTGAAGGTCAAAAAACATTTATAGTCGGTGGTGAAGAAAGTTATGGATATCTCTTAGGCGATCATGCACGCGACAAAGATGCCGTAGTATCTTGTGCCATGTTTGCAGAGATGGCAGCATTCTACAAAGACCAAGGAAGCAGTCTCTATGAGGTGATGATAGATATGTATCTCGAATATGGATTTTACAAAGAAAAATTGATATCTATCACCAAAAAAGGAAAATCTGGTGCTGAAGAAATCCAAGCAATGATGGAGAAATATAGGCATGACACCCCTGTGACTTTGGGTGGAATAAAAGTAGTGATGTTAAAAGATTATAAAAAAAGTGTTTCCAAAGATATGCTTACTGGCACGACAGAAAAAATCGAGCTTCCGTCATCCAATGTATTACAGTTTTTTACCGAAGACGGTAGTATCATCTCCGCAAGACCATCGGGTACAGAGCCAAAGATAAAGTTCTATTGTAGTGTAAATGCACCACTGAAAAGTATAGGTGATTTTGGAGCAGTGGAACAACAACTTGAGGCAAAGTTGACTGAGATATTAAGAGATCTTGGTGTGTAGTAGTGGTAGGGACTTTATAGGTTTTCGAAAACTAAAAGGTCAAATTTTTAAATGCCGTTTTTATGATAAAAGCTCCTAATTGAGCAAATTCCATTATATTTGCCTAATATATCTCTCGTATCATGAAGGAATACAAAACACAAGATGACACCAAGATCGATGAAGCCAAGGAGCCGACCATCGATTATAATAAAGTTTATACCTAT
>JBBRJL010000164.1:0-6089 GCA_038219375.1 Chitinophagales bacterium
TCAATAGTCCAAAACGAACCAATGCTAAGCGATAATAAGGGTAGGATGATACCAGATAGCATAAATGATAAAATGATAGAACGCTGGTCATAAATCTCGCTCAGTCCTCTGATACTGAGGTAAGCCATTCCTGTCATAATAGCATTAGATACGCCAATAAAATGGTGTTTTACAGATAGTATTGATGCATCTACTGAGGGTAGAAATATCAGACAAATACCCACAAAACCTATAAAAACAGCTAACCATTCTATGTTTTTGAGCTTCTCTCTGAAAAACCACATAGCCATCACAGATAGAAATACTGGATATGATTGTTGATAGGTAATGGCTATAGCTAAACCAATTTTTGATATCCCATAAAAAAAAGTGTAAAGCGCCATTGTGCCTATCACGCCTCTGAATATGAGTAAATATAATTTTCCACCCGTCTGAATGACAGGTGTTTTTCTTATTGAGTACAGTATAAATACTACTCCTACGACATTTCTAAACAATACGAGTTCAATTGGATTGATATCATTTCTCAGGTATCTTGCGCAAGCACCTGTCAATGCAAAACAGAATGAAGCAATTAGCATGTAAAGGATGCCTCGATTTTGTGTGATATTTGACTTTTTTAAATTTGGTATAATTACAATTTTGGCGAAAGCTACAAAAAAAAATAGTGTTTCTCGAAGATCGAAAAACACTATTTTCTTATTTGATAAAAACAATTACTTTCTTACAAATTTTTTATAAACAGACTTTTTGCCATCTGTCAATTTGATTAGGTATATTCCTGATTGTAAATCTTGGACATCCGTTGAGATAACATCCTTATTGATTACCGACGTAAAGACAATTCTTCCCGTGATATCAAGCACTTGATACATATTAAATCCATGATTATTATCTAGGAACTTGATATTCAGAGATGCGTTTGTCGGATTCGGATATACCAATATATTATTAGCTAGGGCAATATCTGTCGTTTTTGAAGGGAATGAAGCATCCACATCGATCACAAAATCTGTAATGGTAACCCAGCCACCTTGACCATCTGATACTGTAAAACTAAAAGCATCATCTTCTTCATCTTCGGCCGTATGGATATATACCAAATTAAAATTATCAATATTTTCTTGTGTAAAAATACTACCTGCATCCAGCGGAATACCATTCAATGTCAATGTCCCTTTAGTCGGCGACTTTACTAAAGTAAACTTAAGTTCCGCAGACGTATTGTTTTGGTCTTCAGACAATAATAGTTCTCTATCTATATTTCTATTATTTTTTGGATGGATTTCAAGCACTTCATTTCTGGTAATTACTGGTGGACTTAATATGATATTGGCACACAGCTCCAAGTCAAAATTAGTCATTTTTCCGCCAGCGCCAGCAGCTAGATCTTCTATTCTTAGCTTCCATTGTCCTTTGATAGATTCGCCATTAAAAATAGAAAATGGGGCTTCTGGTCTGTATATATTACCAACATTAATAGGGCATTGGAAAAAATTGTTTGACTGGTCATCCACGCCTACATTAAATGAGTTGATAGTATTACATTTTCTACTCCATATCAATGCTTCTTTACCTGAAGGGGCTACAAGATAAGTTACTAAATCGCCTACTCTTAAGTGATTTCCTTTTATATTTTTTATATTGACATCGCTTACTAAACCATCTGCGGTCACTTCTATCGGATATTCTATGGTTGGTAGTCCGTTCCCAGGTATATTTATGCTAATATTTCCTGACTTGATCAACGCACAACTCAAAGCTTCTGTATTAAATGCATTTATTTCAGACCAATCTCCTTGCGAACATACATTGTTTGACCTTACTCTCCAATAATAAATCGTAGCCTTGTCTAGAAATGTGTTGGATGGGAATGATGTCCCTATTTGCGTACGTGATATCACTATATTATCTGGGCTAAAATTAGGAGATGTAGCTACTTCTAGCGTGTATTCTGTGGCATCTTCCTTTTCTTCCCACTTATATATTTGGGTTGGACCTAGGCCATTGATTCCGTTGGGTGGCGATTGCAAGACAATATCACTTAGGTCAGTACCAGTTGTTCTTAACTGAATGGTTCTATCTAAGGTATCAAAACCTGCGGCATATGATCTTACTACAATTTTGTAATCATTCGTGCCTGTGGCATTACTAAGATTTAAATTTAGCGTAGTAGATTCACCAGCTACAACTGCTTCCTTGCTAAAAGTTGCTACTGCACCAGTAGGCAATCCTGATAATATCTCAAATTTGATATTTTCTGTCAAGCCACCAAAGCCAATGGTGGAAAAAGTATAACTCACATCATCTGGTAAACAAGTTGTTTGTATTGATTCAGCCACGTCAACAAATATTGATGGTGTTTCAGGCGTTTCAATGATGGAGTTAAAAATTGAAGTCGTCAAGAATATATTATCAGATGCCTTGATGACTATCCTAGCATTGATTGTGGTTCTATTAGGGATGATGATGTCCTCTTCGCCATCATTTAAGGTAGATTTTGCTACTAATACCATATTGGCTGAGTTAAAATCTAAGCTTCCACTGTACGAAATATAAATATCAACTTCTTTACAATTGATCGGGGCAATGTCTGTGTTACTTACATCCCAAGTAACTTTAATCGCATCTCCTATTTTTGCCCTGAAATTATTAAATGGACTAGTTAATCTGAATGGGCCTGCATTTGGCGCTACTTTAAATTTTACTTCATCCCATACAGAAGCATTACCCAATGGATTGTTATCTCTAACAACAAACCTGAATGTCATTTCTCTGCCATAATTAGGTAGCAATTCAGTCGGCAATATGTATCTACCCGCCAATAGGTCTTGAATATTAGGGAAAAATCTTGTAGGATTACTTTGGTCTTTATATGACCTAAATAATGGACAGTTGCCCAATGGTGATCCAAGTGGAACAGAAGGCAGATTGTCAAATTGCTCCCATGTATAAGTCATCGGGTCATTGTTTTCATCTATGGCACTTGCCGTTAGAACGAATGGCGTACTTTTAGGTATGAAAAACCCATTTTCATATGGAATATTAATTACCGGGACAAAATTGTTAATGTCTACTTTTTCAGCACATAAATATGCATCTGAACCAGAGCTATTTGTGAAACTAAGCATCTGCTCTAGGGAAGCCACATGATAATATGCTTCTCTAGGCACACCAAGATTATCGCTTCCACATGAACCTGCATAAGATAAGATGGTATTTCCGCTACCTGGTTCATATGCTGTTCCTAGTGCTAACTGATCTGTATCCCCGCATCTGTTGAAGGTGTGGCTTGCCGTCATTTGATGGCCTACTTCATGGTTGAAAATAAGCACTACACCATTTGTGACACTATTACCATTGTGGCAAGTGACACCTGCTCCTTTTCTATCCGTACAGATATTACCACCTGCTACTCCTCCTACATCAAAACACCTTGAAAAAACGTGTCCAATTTCATATGAATCAAAACCCACTCTACCATTTAGTATTTGACCGTTTTGACCTAAAATAGATAGACCTTGATCAGAATTGGTATAAGGATCAGTGTTGGGATCTAGGTTTATGAGTTCATTGTTTCGACCTATCAACATAAGTCTTAAGGCTACTTCGGATTCAAAAATAAGATTTGCTCTATCAATAAAGATGACCATTTCCGCCAAGGCATTTTCCACTGTTCCCCTCACTGCTCCCCATTCACCTGTACATGCCAATGCAAGTCTATAAATTCTTAATTCCATTTTGTCCGCTCTATTTCTTGTTTCTGTTCCCCATTTTGGACCTTTATTATTGTGTTGGAATTCATCTGTTGTACCGCACAGTACCTTATCGTATAGCGTCTCGTCGACGTGGTCAGATGTATAATACGACATATATTGATGCTGGTTTCTTAGCGTGTATGGATCTACGTAAACAGTTCCAGCATCTGATATGATCGCTGCGTGAAATCCATTTGGTCCTACGCCAAACCTGGCAACAACACCTTTATTGCCTAATTGGTATCCTTTGTAGGATTTGATTTGTGGGTATTTGTCTGCAAGTTCTTTTTCCATCACCGGAGATTGCCACACTACAAAAGTTGCTAGTTTTCCATCAGGCATAGGGAGCTCTACAGTAGTTTGGCTTCTGGAATCGTTTTTACTAAATTCCATTGGCGCATTAGATACTTTTGTTTCAAATGCCTTTGAGTCGAAGCTGAAAGTTTGATATTTTTGTGGTATCACATCTCTAACATCTGTTGATCGCAGACTTATTTCGGACTCGTTTGTTTTTTTCCATACTGACTGCGAAAAAACCATCACTGGTGTGAGAAGGAGAAAAAGTTGAATTAATTTACTGTTCATCTTTAATATTTATAATTTAGCGAACGTAAAATTAATTATTTTGATCAAATAAAAGGGCTTCTTTATGCATAAATTATATAAAAATGTATTTGAACGGACATATTTTATAATTTTGATTTAAAAGTTTACTGCTTAGTCTAAAATTTAGTTCAGAAAAGGTCATTTTGTAAATTAAAGGTTTTATTATTTAAACATAAATACATATTATTGAATTATTTAATATATTTGTGCAAATTTTAATAGTTTTGGTAGATACACACAGACATCGGGGACTCAGACAGCAATTAGTATACGAATTGAAATCAAAAGGTATCAAGGACGAAAAGATACTTCAAGCCTTTATGGATATACCTAGACATTTTTTTCTGGAGAAGACCTTTGCAGATTGGGCTTATAGGGATGTAGCTTTTCCTATAGATGCTGAACAGACGATATCACAGCCCTACACTGTCGCTTTACAAACATCATTATTAGAAATAAAGAAAGGTGAAAAAGTACTTGAAATAGGCACTGGGTCAGGTTTTCAAGCGTGTGTATTAGCTTTTGTAGGCGCTAAAGTCTACTCCATAGAAAGACAGAAATCGTTATATGATAAGACAGAATTATTGTTACATAAAATAGGTTTTGGCAATGTAAGGACACTTTTTGGTGACGGTTACTTAGGTGCTCCAAGGTTTGCCCCTTTCGATAAAATATTATTAACTGCTGGTGCTACTGAAGTGCCATCGATACTACTTGATCAACTCAAACCCGGCGGTATTATGGTCATACCAATAGGAGAAGGGAGTAATCAAAAGATGATAAAAATAACTAAAAACTTGGACGGCACCTTTAAGAAAGAGAGTCACGGCAATTTTAGGTTCGTCCCATTTTTGAAAGGAGTCAATTAGTCTTAGCTAATCTTAACGCTCACTCAAATTGAAGAGCGATTCGCGTTGAAATGTATTCATATACCTCTGCCATGGAACTGACTTATGGCTATTGCTGCCGAAATAGGTTATGATCATCTCAAATGTCTTCACGTCCTGATAACCAGGTATGGCCTGGATCATATTCAAATCCTCATCCAAAAAAACCATGGACGGATAACTCATCTGACCCTGAAGAAAATGTACCGCTAGCTCATGGTATCCTTTTGTACCATTTCTGACGTATTTATATTCCTTATCCTTCATCATTAATGGAGTGATTCGTTCAGCATCAAATTTTACTGCGTAATAGTTGTTATTAAGGTATAGCGCCAAGTGACCTTCTGATAGTGTAGATTTGTCCATTTTTTTGCACCAACCACACCATTCTGTATATATATCAATAAAAATCTTTTTCTTTTCTATTTTTGATTTTTCCATAGCTTCTTCCCACGTCAACCATTTAATCTTATTCTGTGCCAATAAGTTATTTGATCCTTGCAATACAAGAAATGTTATTAGTATGTATATAAATTTACCCATTAATATTATTTATGCTGTAATGTTTACAATGCAAAATTAACCGAAAAGAGACGAAAAAGATGAATAAAATGTAACACTTAAATTAACTTTAACAATTATCACTCCAAAAGTACATATGAAATAGCTTCTTCATTTGTTTTGTTGATTTTCCTTTAACAGTATATCTAAATGGTTGATTTTATAGATTGTTACTATGTTGATTTCATATTAAACTGCAATATTGAGATCTTCCAAATTCATTTAGAAATTTTTTGATCAGTTGTCACAAGTCTGTGACTTTAGGACTATTTTCTTT
>JBBRJL010000165.1:0-6084 GCA_038219375.1 Chitinophagales bacterium
GGCAGTCTCATTCATCTCAAGCATAAAGGTAGACTCACCACTACTGATATTGTCACTCGCTCCTACCCTAGTAAATATCTTATCCACAAGGCCGATCACAGCACTTGAGGCAGGTACGTATGATCCCATCTGAGCCATCAAAGTTATCAGTGCTGTTTGTCTCAAAACGGCAGATTTACCAGACATATTGGGACCTGTGATCATCATGATCTGGGTATCGTCATTATCTAAAGAAATATCGTTGGGGACGTATGCTTGACCTAGGGTCAGTTGTCTCTCAATGACAGGATGTCGTGCATCTTTGATGGATATTTCATAAGTCTCATTGACATCTGGACGACAATAATTGTACTTGGTAGCGATGTAGGCAAATGATAAAATACAGTCTATGACGGCTATATTTTTTGCATTTTGTTGGATAGCATCGAGATATCCTGCAGCTGTGATGACCAATTCGTGGTAAAGTCGTTCTTCCAGCTCGGCGATCTTCTCTTCTGCTGTGAGTATTTTTGTTTCGAGTACTTTTAGATCTTCAGAAATGTATCTTTCTGCATTTGCTAAGGTCTGTTTCCTGATCCAAGTATCTGGTATTCGGTCGTGGTCTTTGTACCTATTGGTGACTTCAAGGTAATACCCAAATACATTATTAAAACCAATTTTCAGGCTTGTTATCCCTGTTCGTTCCGCTTCGGTTTGTTGAATTTCAAGGAGAAGCTCTTTGCTATTTCGGATGACGTTACGCAGATCGTCGAGTTGCTCATTACATCCTTCCTTAATCACATTTCCTTTGCTGACCATAGAAGGTGGTTCGTCAGATAGGGTCTTTTTAATCTCCTCTTTGAGCTTTTGGCAAAGAATAAGTTTATCTGCCACAATGCCCAAAGCTTCATTATTACTAGATTTCAAAATCAAAACAATGTCGGGAAGAAGCTCTAGTGATCTGCGCAACTGTAGTAACTCACGCGGAGCTATTTTTTCCATCGCAAGTTTAGATGCTATACGCTCGATGTCACCTACTTGCTTGATCAATAAAGACAAGGACTCTTGGTCATAATATTTCTCTACAAAATAGCTGACCATATCCAACCTTGCTTGTATCTTTTCGATAGAAAGTAGGGGCAGGAGAATCCAGTTTTTAAGTAGCCGAGCACCCATTGGAGATACGGTTTTGTCCATGACTTGTGCCAATGAACTACCTGTCTCGTGAGAACTCCGAATCAACTCCAAGTTACGGACAGTAAATCGATCTAACCAAACGAAATTTTCTGATTGGATACGAGTGATGCCCGAAATATGATTCAGTTTATCATTCTGGGTCGAAGCCAAATAATGCAAGATTGCTCCGCCTGCTACTTGTGCAAGGGGAAACTCTTCAATACCAAAACCTTTGAGATTTGTGACTGCAAATTTATCAAGTAGTTTTTCGCGGGCGTAATCGTGTGTGAATACCCATTCTTCTACACCATAAAAATAATATCTATCTCCAAAAGTACGATTATAATCTTTATTGAAAGCTTTGGAAAATATGATTTCGGAAGGACCAAATCCATCTATGAGCTTCTCAATGGTGGCAGCATTACCTTCAGATACTAAAAACTCTCCTGTAGAAATGTCCAAAAATGCTACCCCAAACTCATTTTTTGGTGTAAAATGTATGGAAGCAAGGTAATTATTAGATTTGCGGTCTAGGATGGTATCGTCGATGGTAACGCCTGGTGTGACCACATCTGTGACCCCGCGATCAACGATTTTTTTTTCTTTGCTCGGTTTTTCGAGCTGCTCGCAAATGGCAACCCGATATCCGGCTCTCACAAGTTTTGGCAAATAAACATCAAGAGAATGATATGGAAATCCAGCCAATTCTATATCGTCACCTCCATTATTCCGTTTGGTGAGGACAATACCAAGGATATCCGCTACAGTTATGGCATCTTTGGCGAAGGTTTCGTAAAAGTCTCCTACCCTATACAATAAAATAGCATCAGGATGTTTGGCTTTCAGTTTGAAATATTGAGCCATAAGTGGTGTCACTTTGCTCATTTCGTCCGTAGAAGTAATGGTTTGTTTGCTCAAAAGTCTATAAAATTCTCAGGTAAAATGAATACAATGGCAAAAATATACAAATGTACCTGATAAAGCTAAGGTTGGATGGTAAAAAAGCATCTAACACATTAAAAGTTATAGCCAACCACCACAAAAGGTTAAAAAGTAGCTATATTTGCGGCTTAATAAAAATAGGATTACCATGCTTAGATTTTTAATTATTATAACCAGTTTGATGTTTGGACAAATTGTTTTTGGACAAACAATAAATTTTTTGAATAACCTAGAATCTGCAAAAACCACCGCAGCGTCAGAAGACAAACTGATATTTGTGGATGTTATGGCGGATTGGTGTGGCCCATGCAAAGTGATGGAAAGGGAAATGAATGCGGATACGAGTCTTACAAACTACTACAATGAAAATTTTGTAAACTTGAAAATCAATGAAAAAACTAATAAGTCATTTCTAAAGCTATATGATATCAAATCTTTCCCTACATTATTATTTCTAAATAAATCTGGAGAAGTCGTGGAGCGTATGAGTGGAGCCAAAAATGTAAAATACTTGCAAGAAAAAGCTATGGTAATGCAAAACCTTAAAAGTATTTACAATAAAGATTTTGTCCTAAAAAAGGGTGAAAAATTTAATGAAGAAATGTTTTTGACAGAAATTTCAAAGGCTATTAGTCCTATGTCATTGACTGCTAGAAACGGATATTTGAATATGATAGCTAAAAAGGGTCAGCCATTTGCCAAACCCATATTAACAAAATATAATACAGCGATTGACTTTGCAGTTTTTCAAGAAGCTTACATAAAAATCAATGACAAATCAGATAAACCACTAGCAGAAAATCTTATGGTAAGTTTTCTGACAAGTGATCGTAATTTCCAAAACGATGACAAAATCGTAAACGGATGTGAAAATCTATCCCAACTTACAGGAATATCTAAAGAAAAAGCCCTCAGCTACATTATGGCTTACCGAGAATTGGGTATCCGTAAACAAATAGGCATGAGTAATGTAGAAAGTCAATATTTGTATGCTAAAGATTTACTTATCAAATATCCCGAGACTGCTGATATGGCTTTGCTGTACCAAGCATTCAAAGAAGTAATGAAAAAAGAAAGTGACGAAGTCCTTATGTCAAATGTATCAGCTGCTTTAAGCTCAAAAAGTGGACTAAATGAAGATTACCGATACCACGACATTATGAGTGTTATCTATTCTAAACAGGATAAAAAAACAGATGCTAATAAAAGTTTGGCCCAAGCAAAAAACTTAGCAAAAAAATTAGGCTTGACATTTACACCGATTTTGGATGAAATAGAAGTTAGTGAAGAAGTAAAAAAATAATTTTAGGGATATCAATTGTCTTACTAGACTCAAAACGCTCGAGAATATTCAAAAAACGATCCTAGATTATATCTAAACAAATGATATTTTGAGCTTTAAAATTTTGTTTTGTGCAGAAAAAAGCCTTATAAAATTAAACTATTTTGGCTAAATATTAAAGTGATGTTATATTTTATCAGACAAATAATGAAACGTTAAGCTAATATTGAAATAACAATTGTCGTGAAAAGTCTTAAAATAAGTTGAATTTAGTGCTTATGGCGACAATTGTAAATTATAAAATGGCAAAAAACCTACAGTACGCTAAAAAATACTAATTTTATACTTTAATTAATTACTTTTTAAAAAATAATATCTATGAATAATGGAATCTTTACACAAAATTTGTCAACCATTTTGATATTTTTATTTGCTCTAAATGTTAGTCAGGCACAAGATTGTGATAATGATCGATGCATTGATGTAGTTCAAACTATTACACCCAATCCAACGGATATGAATTGTGGCATATCTCCCATATTTATTGATGGGTGTCTTACAGATGCGACTCCAGAAACTGTCATTACCGAATGTGGTGCGGATCAATATCCTACCGTATGGTATAAGGTGCGAGTAGATGCAACTGCTGCACAATTACAAACTACGGTAACAACTTCTGGGACATGGCAAGCAGTTTGGGCAATTTATCACGGAGATTGTGACTCATTAGTTTTGCTATCAGGTAATAGTAGTGTTCAAGACTCGATCCCTTGTAGCAATTCGGATTCAAATGCAGGATTACATAGTGTCAAAATTGTAAAAGGCGTTACCACCTATTGGATAGCAGTGACAGGTATTGGCGTCACAGATAATCCAGATTTTTCGCTTGGTATTGCTACAATTTCAGATTGCATTTCGTGTATTGGTGATCCAGGCTGCGCGCCCGAAGCTGAATGGGAAATAACTAACAGAAGCAGTGACAGAGCACTTGATGATCCTAAGTTTTGTCAGGGAGAAGAAGTAACTGTTTGCGTGACATTTGATTATAATGCGTCGGAGACAGGGGTCGACTGGTTTCATGGCTTGATACCAGATTTTGGTCCTGGTTGGGATATTAAAGCATTTGATCCTGAAGCAATTGTATTATCGCCTGGAGGTGGGGAGTGGAGAGACATTTCTGATACAAGTTGTGCCCCAATGATCACAGAACAAATGCATCTTTTATGTACCTATACAGATTCCTTGACAGGTAGACTTGTACTTTGTAATACTGGATGTCAATCATGTCCTTGCAGTGGACCGTTACTGCTAGGATCTGTGTTACCTAGTGGTTGGTTTTGGAGTCAAACAGGTGGTGAAGGTTGTGATAACGATTGTCGACCATCCACCAATCATGGAATAGGTTCAGTAGTAGTTTCTATTAATTTTTGTATTGACCTAAAAGTCAAAGAATTTGATTCCAATGCAGATTGTATTAAAAATAGAAATTTAAGGTTCAATTTTCAGACAACTTCTGATGGCGTGACAGGTTGCTGGAATGACCCTGTAGCGGAATGTAAACTTGATTACGCTCAAATCGGACCTAATTGGGAGATAGATTGTTCTGAGAATATGTATGTAAGTGCAGGAATCAGCGGAACATCAGTCGAAATATGTAGTCAAGAATCAACGGATTTTGAAATTTTCATAAAAGATGGTGGCGATGATGATATTCATGTCACCTTTATAAATAACCCATTTATATCTGGCCAAAAAAATCATATTTTTTATGGAGGTGAAGGTACTATTGCGGATATTCTAACCAATAATGCAGATACCACACAAATTGCTTATTATATAGCAAGAATCAAAGAAGAATCTATAGATTGTACTATCAAAACAGACACATTTGCGGTTTTCGTCCACCCAAATATTAATATCAATATCGCCCCATACATATCTTGTAGTGACAGTATAGTTAACGCTTTTATAGAACCAACCGTCCAAGGCGGAACTGGAAATCTTCAGTTTTTATGGTCTACGGGTGAAATTACATCTAGTATACAAGTAATCACAGGAATAAGTGCTGAATACCAAGTCACTATAACGGACGAAATAGGCTGCTCAGCTGAGGAAAAAGCCTTTGTCCAAGTGATAAAAAGTAATGAATCCATCTCAATACTCTTCTACAATATACCAAGTTGCAGTCAGTCTAGTGTGAATCTAGAAATTGAAACAGCATTAATTGACCCTTCTATAAATGCAGTATTCAGATTGTTAGATTGTGCAGGAAATCAAGTGATGAATGATACCATTCTGTATGTTAATACAAATATTGAAGGTGTTTTTGTTGGCGTAAATTATATCACAAATAATTGTTTTAGGCTAGAAACCAATGTATCTGATTGTATATCTTTAAGTGACTCGATAGTGATAAGTTGTATAAGTTCGACCGTTGACAATACGGGAAAAAGCATCAGCATCATACCCAATCCGACCACAGGAGTATTGACGATAATGAATGATGGGAAACAAAGTATTTCGTCCTTAAAGATATTTAATGCGCTTGGTTTGGTTAGTACTTTGCAGTATGATACATCATCACAAGTTGATATCTCACATTTACCAAATGGTGTCTATTTTTTAAATATACAGTTTATGGATGGAAGTCTGTCAACGCATCGGGTTATTTTGGTGAAGTAATGGAATATTAGCGGAAACCCCGA
>JBBRJL010000166.1:0-6075 GCA_038219375.1 Chitinophagales bacterium
AAAGGGGAAGGAACATATATGCTGATGAAAGGGGAAGAGCAGGCATATGTCATGCATTTGCCGGGACTTATGGGTGGACTCAGATCGAGATTTGAGCAACCGATGAAAAATTATAAGGATAAATTTATTTTTAGAGATAAAGCTGAACAAATAGCTTCTGTTACGGTCAATTATCCCAAAAGTGAATCATCTTCATTCAGTTTGACCAAAGATGGGAAAAATATATCAGTCCAACCAACAATTGCTAATGCACCTAAAAGCGAAAAACCATTAAATGAAAGGGTAGTAAATGCTTACCTAAGTAGCTTTGAAATGTTGGGTGCAGAAGATATTTTTGATGTAAAAGAAGGTATAGACACACTACTTCAGCTAGTCCCATTCTGTATAGTTGAAATGAAAAAGGTAGATGGAAGTATCAAAAAAAGTGTATTTTATTCGTATGAAGACATCAAGTGGCAAGATAAAAACTCACGTGGTCCCAAGGATGTCGCACAAATGGAACGCTTTTATGCATGGGTAGATAATACTGAGATGTTTATTGTTCAAAAAAGGGTTTTTGGTAGTATTTTTCTAGGATATGAAAATTTTTTCAGGTAGGGATTAATTTATAAGAGCATAAAATTAGCCTTGCATTTGAGTAAATTCCATCATAGTTTTAATTAACCGTCTAAGAATACAAATGAAAATGTATTTTTAATGGGGCCTTATTATTAGATGTTTCAGCATATCTTCCTGTTATTTATAACTTTTGCCAATAAATTTCTATAAGTAAAAAAATCTCAATATCTTTCACACTTAATTTAATTTGTTTTGAAAAAAGGCCTTTTATTAATCTTGACAATTTGTCTTGTTATATCTGTAGGTTGGATAAAACCCGAAGCTTGGGGGTTTTATGGGCATAGACTCATCAACAGGATGGCAGTTTTCACTTTGCCGCCAGAAATGATGGGTTTCTACAAAAAACATATAGAGTACATGACCGAACATGCTATCGATCCCGATAAAAGACGATACGCAACCAAACACGAAGCGGTAAGACATTATATAGATATTGATATGTGGGACAAAATTCCATTTGACAATGTCCCACGAGATTTTGAAGAAGCCATTATTAAACATTGTAAGATTAAGTTTATCAGAAATGGCGACACTTTATATTTTGAAAAGAGTATCACTGCTGATACATTTGCTTTGCGTACTACAGCACTAGGTGGTGTCAATCTAGAGATTGATTATCAACTCTTTGTGAAATATTGGAAAAAAATAATCAAACCAATGTATTATGAAGAGGAATGGCGACTCTCAGGATACGATCTCGATGAATTATTTAATACTACCTATTTTCAGAAAAACAAGATAGATGTGCTGATAGAAGATCATTTTTCTGAACATGGTATTGTACCTTATCATCTAGAGAGTATGATGTTCAAACTCACCATAGCATTTGAAATGAAGGATTATACGGCTATCTTGAGACATTCTGCCGAGTTTGGTCACTACATAAGTGATGCACATGTTCCACTGCATACGACAAAAAACTATAACGGTCAGCTGACAAATCAAGTAGGGATTCATGCGTTTTGGGAGTCAAGAATTCCTGAACTATTTGCCGAAAACGAATATGATTTTTTTGTTGGTAAAGCTGAGTATATCGAAAACCCAAGAGATTATTTCTGGGATATCATTACAAAAGCACATGGACATCTAGATAGTGTATTGATAGTAGAAAGAAGATTAAGTCAAGATTTTGATCAGGACAGACAGTTTTGTTTTGATGAGCGACTCAATCAAACTATAAGAACCCAATGTCCTGAATACGCAGAAGCATATACAAAGGCGCTAGGTAGTATGGTGGAAGAACAAATGCGTGCGTCAATTCATGCAATTGGATCATGTATCTACACTTGTTGGGTCAATGCTGGTCAGCCAGATCTAGAAAATTTCAGGGAAGTCACATTCAAAATTCAGGCAGAAGCCATCCTTCCTGATAAAAATGTAAAAACAAGGGAACACGATAATTAAACGTTAGACTTTTTTCAGAAATAGAATTGTTACTTCAATACTTCCGCTTAGCTTACATATCTTGTACTACCTATCATGGCACCAAAAAATCCCAGCATAGCCGTGACGCAGGTATCACTTATCACAAACCAAACAGGAAACTGGTAGGTGAATAGATAAATCATCACAGGTATAAAAATAATACTTACGGTTACCATTCCGAAAGTCATCCGACCAAATCCCGACGTTAGACTACTGATAAGCCCTGCTGCAAATGATGCCAATCCATGACTGATTGTTATGATGATGAAAGCTTTATTGGGTAGCGAGTTCATCCAATGTGTGACCGCATCTCTGTCTTCAAAGTTTAGCCCCGAAGGTTGAGGATACAGTCCTTCTCGTATCATCTGCGCCATAAATATGATCAATAATGCTGTAATTAGCGCTGTAATTATACCAAATATCTGTCTCACCGTGTTTTAGGATTTATAACTACTATTTTAAACTATTGCAATGCATTAACAATCTTTTGTGCAAAAGGGTTTGAGTACTTTCAAAAATCAATATCCCTTTGCGTCATCATCTCCTCTTTTATCTGCTGAGCCTTTCAATTTGTTATTGGTATCAATCAAGATTGCATCCACTTGACCTATTGGGCCTCTTACCTTAAATTTATGTCCGATACTTTCTAATATTTTTCGTTCTTTTATATCGATTGCAGCTTCTTCTACTGATATTTCATCTGGTAACCACTGATGATGGAATCTAGGTGACTGCACTGCATCATCTATACTCATTCCGAAGTCTATAACATTTACTATTGTCTGAAAAACCGATGTAATTATTGTGCTTCCACCTGGTGTCCCTACGACCATTTTTAATTTTCCACCTTTTTCGATTATGGTCGGTGTCATCGAACTTAACATACGTTTTGAAGGTTCTATTTTGTTTGCTTCAGCTCCGACAAGACCATACCTATTGGCTACGCCTGGTTTTACCGAAAAATCATCCATCTCATTGTTCAATATAAATCCTGCGCCACTTACCACTGTAAATGCGCCATATCCACCATTGAGTGTAGTAGTCATGGAGACTGCATTGCCCATGGCATCTACAATGGAGAAGTGGGTTGTTTCTTCACTTTCTACTACCCCATGTGATACTTCTTGACTATTAGACGCCAATCTTGGATTGAAGTCTTTCATGCGGTTTTGAATGTAAACACTATCTGTAATGGCAGAAATCGGTATATTGTTAAAATCTGGATCACCCAAAAAATGTGCGCGATCTGCATAGACTCTACGTTCGGCCTCGGTCATAAGATGCACTACAGCAGCACTCTGAAATGATAAGGAACCAATATCATAAGGTTCTACCATTTTTAATAATTGCATCAGCGCTATTCCGCCACTAGAAGGTGGCGGCATGGAGATAATCTGATGGCCGCGATAAGAAAACGTGATCGGAGTTCTCCATACTGAACGATAATTTTTTAAATCATCCTTTGTAATCAAACCTTTTCCAGCTTTCATCTCCGCAACTACTAGGTCAGCTACGACTCCTTCATAAAATCCATTTCTTCCTTGATCACGTATCAATTCCAGTGTCATCGCAAGTTCTGATTGGATCAAAATATCACCTTCTTTCCAATTAGTTTTGTGGAAAGCTGTCTTATTATTATTGTATTTTACAAAGTTTGATTGTTCTTCGTTAAGATTTGATGCTTCCCTTTCCGTGATTTGAAAACCATTTTGAGCAAGCGTTATGGCAGGTTCGATTAGTTTTTTCCAATCTTTAAGTGTACTATATTTTTCAAATGCCTGTACCATTCCATCTACAGTTCCGGGTACGCCTGCTGCGAGATGACCCATTTTACTTTTTTCGTCCATAGGATTACCAAGACTATCCAAATACATATCTGTAGTAGCTGCTGCTGGTGCTTTTTCTCTATAGTCCAAAGTGGCCGTTTCACCATTAGCTTGTCGGTAAATCATAAATCCACCACCACCAATATTGCCAGCACCTGGATAACACACAGCAAGGACAAACTGAACTGTGATCGCAGCATCTACAGCGTTTCCACCTTGGCGTAATATGTCTAAGCCTGCAGCAGTCGCCAATGGGTGAGCAGAAACGACCATCGTACTATCGCCTTCAGCTGATTTTGTAATGTTGTAAATGGGAGCAATATCAACATTTTGTTTACAAGATAACAAAATCAATATGCTGAAAAAGAATAATATATTATATTTATTGACTAAGAGTTTAGATATTTGCATTTGTAAGTTGAAATTTAAGGTTAAAGATAAAATAATTTATTCATTTGACCGTTTTAACCGCATTAAGGTTTGAGTTTTGGGGAATTTTTGTTTTAGGTTGTATAATTCGCAATCTATATTTATCGTAAACATTTATAAAAAAAAAATAAATATTATTCTGAATGAAACATCTAGCGATTACAATCATACTTTTTGCTACAGTAAATTTTGCTGCAAATGGACAGAAATTTGTGAATGAATTTTTGAATATCGGGGTAGGAGCAAGGGCACATGCAATGTTTGGATCAGTCGTTGCCAACGTAAACGATGGAACATCAGCTTACTGGAATACAGCAGGTCTTACTGAAATCGAAAGCCCGCTTCAGTTGAATGCTATGCATGCAAAATGGTTCGGAGGTATAGCAAATTATGACTACGTCTCCGTGGCCAAAAAATTGAATACAAAATACAAATCTGTTGCTGCATTTTCATTCATAAGACTAGGTATCGACAATATACCCAATACACTTAATCTCATAGGGCCTGACGGTACAGTTGACTATTCGAGAGTGACAAATTTTTCTGCATCGGATTATGCAGGTATTATTTCTTATGCTCGTACAGTCGGTAGAGATGAGCGATTGTCAATAGGTGGTAACATAAAAGTAATCCACAGATCAATAGGTACATTCGGAAAAGCTTGGGGATTTGGGGCAGATTTAGGTGTGAAGTGGAAAGGCGAAAATTTCTCATTCGGAGCATCAGCAAGAGATATCACCACTACATTTAATGCTTGGTCATTCAACCTCAAAGAAGAAGAAAAGCAAACTTTTGCAGCGACCGGAAATGATATACCTGTGTCAAGTACAGAAATAACTTTACCAAGATTGATAGTGGGTGGAGCTTATCATTTCACAAGAGGAAACATGTCATATTTAGGAGAACTAGATCTTAATATTTCTCGTGATGGTACAAAAGCAGGTACATTGTCAGGCAAAAATTTTGCTATCAATCCTAGTCTTGGTTTCGAAGTAGGATATGCACAAAAAGTATTTGTCAGAGCAGGACTTGGCAATATGCAATCCGTAGTCAATTCTGTAAATACAGCACAAACAGACTTTGAGATCCAACCAAATGTAGGCCTGGGTCTGAAACTTGGAAGATTAAAGGTAGATTATGCTTTAGCAAATATAGGTAGTGTAAGTGGAGTGTTGGTGTCACATATCTTCTCCTTAGGTTTGGATTTTGTGCCTAAGTCTTAGGATAATACTCTTCTGGAGTTAGTTATTATCGAGAATATCAATAAAGTCAAACAATTGACTTTCGTTGTCCGATTTGAGAAAATAAATCACAACTTAGGCGGAATGATATTCTGAAAATGTCCATTCAGTTCTGCCCTTTTGCGCAACGTTTCTGCTTGCTTCACAAGAGGTAACAAGTTTTCTAAATGAGATATCAAAAATAGCTGCCTTTCTGATTCTTCAGGTATCATCAGCATCTCTAATTCCTGATCTATGCTCAATCCAAGTTTATGACCTAGCTGATAGGACCTGAATTTTTCTTCACTAGCGATATTAATATTTGTAATATTCATGGTTCTGTAGAGTTCATGAATTAATGTCACCAACTTCTGTGCATAGACGATATCTGATTCGTCGCCCCACGGTAATCTTTTGATAGTTCCGCCAGGATACAGTTTGCCATGCATTACTCTGTAAAACGCATCTATTTCAAACCAGCCAATACCCTTGGCTTTGATGTCCATTTGCCCATCATCATACTTTTTGACTATTTCTGTTACTTCTACTTCTGTTCC
>JBBRJL010000167.1:0-6061 GCA_038219375.1 Chitinophagales bacterium
GAGAGATAGTAAAACCATCAAATACACTGATTACTGGGTTTCATACGCTTATATAGATTCAGAGAGAGATTATTTGAATTTCCCTACACAAGCCACACCATCTTTTATTGCCAACCACACAATGTCTATTGTGACCAAACATTGGATTGAGAAACTTACGTCACAGATAGGATTTTCGTACACGGTAAACTCTGGTCGGCCATATAACAACCCAAATGAAAGTACTTTTATGAATGGCAAAACCAAAGCTTTTCAGAACCTGAGTTTCAACTGGGCATACTTAATCACGCAACAGAAAATTTTATACTTCTCGATTTCCAATATTATGGGAACGGACAATGTATTCGGGTATCAATATGCGCAAGCTCCGAATATGGATGGACAATTTCAGCGTAGGGCAGTTGGCCAGCCAGCAGATAGGTTTGTTTTTGTTGGCTTCTTTTGGACGATAAGTGCGGATAAAAACAAAAATCAATTAAATAATTTGTGATTTCACGGCAAATTAAACTGGCAAATACTGAGTTAAATATCATAATATTACATAGATATCGCTCAGGATTTATTTAGATATTAAGCCATATCTATACGTTTATTTACACATTTCGCTCAGTAACTCATTCTTTTATGAAAATATCACCTTCCAATTCTTCTACAAAAAGATGGTTGTAGGCACTCTTGGACAATCCAAAAGGGGCAAATTATCACGGGCCAAATGGCTTTTTTGCTAGACCCGAACAGAATGAATTGTTGCATCTTATTTCTTATTTCGGCTTCATACTTTTTGGTGATTGTGCAAGGTCCTTGACTGTATTTGATCCAAATATGAAGATGCCAAATTTCAACTGACAACTAATAAGGAAACGACCATTAGAATAAATTAAATAATCTATAGTAATATGCTGAAATTTGGTGAGTATATTTTACATTTGTGATTATCAATCATTTTAGTAATAATCAAAACCAAAACGATGGGTTATAAAAATCAATCAAATTTATCGATGATCACTTTTAATAGAAACGTATATAGTGGCCAAATTGTACGTGTTCCATCTTCAACTATATTCTTAATATGCTTCTTTATTGGTTTTATTAATAATATAAATGCTCAAATAGTCAATGCACGTAAATCTGGGTTCACTTGGATATCTACAGAAGATATTACTGACAAAAGTTATGGCTCGGGTTACACTATGTATAGTGCTGCATATCCAATATTTAAGAAATACCCCGGACCAGCAGACTTCCAGACGGGTTTGAGCAGTAGTTGGATGACCACTCAACGGACAGGTAACGAGCCTAATCAATTTTATACTACGATCGAAGGTGGCTTAGGTTGGTGGCATGACACAAATTTCGGCACTAAAATACCTAAGTTTATCATGGGCGGAGTTTCTTATAATTTCTATGCATGGGCCAATGGGCCTGGTGCTGGTAGGAGTGACCTATTGCCTAGTGGACAAAGAGATTGGAGTACACCAGGTGGTAAATATGGCGTAGCTCAATTGTCAAACAAACTTCTCTGGGCACCCGATGGACTGAATCTTGCGCAAAGTTTAAATGGCGAAATGCTCGGATATGGATATACGCCTTTGCCTTTGACAGAGCCCATTCCAAATACAAATGGAACAGATATAGCGACGGGTAATCAATGCTGGACGCTATTTTTAAATTCTACCAACTTCAAAGGTCCAGCAACCTTTTTTTTACCTACCTTCTGGACTGAACCAGCATTGTTAAATCCTGCTTTGGAAGGATTGTTTTTGGATTCAAGACCTTCTGAGCCCAATGTGGGTTTCGGTATAGAGCATGCAGGGTCTGCGGCTATTATTTCGCGGGATGAAAGTGGCAATCCTTATGCTAAAACAGAAAAATTACAGTTTCCAGCTAATAATGACGATAATTCAATAATTCTCAACCAAATTTCGGTTTACTCCCAAAACGCACTCTGGAATGATCTTAATTCATGGTTCAATGGAGGAACAGCAGTCCTACCTCGTATTAAGGAAACTGGGACCGTTGGTGTTTCGTTCGTTAATAATGGCGGCGCTATGGCAGCTGAAATTTCTGAAAACGTAAATAATGGTTTAAAACATGATATTGATTTGAATTTTATTGACAATATTCAGCAAAATGAGAACACAATGGGTTTTAGCTTTGATCTGAATATCGTAGAAAAGGATGAAAGTAACTTCATCTCACCAGAATATTTCAGGCTAGATCCTGATAACAAATGGCGAGCGATTGATAAAATAGCTGTGCCACCATCTACCAATTTATTAACCACCAAGGTACCATCATCGCCACGACCAGAAATCACTTATCTAACACCATTGGATCCTGAATGTCATTGGCAGCAGCCCAACGGTCCGTGGAATAGTCCTGGACCAACTGCCGGACCTTTTAAAGCTGACCTCGGAGACGGGACCACAGTTACTTATTATTGGTATAGATTTGTGGACCAGCCCGCCATCATGCATGCAAATCTTCCAAATGATATCCGCACCAAACTTCAAAACAGAATTGAGCTCATTCACTCCAGCTGGAGTCATACAGATGAATATTTGGCTCCTCCAGTAATAGGAAAAATTGCTACCGTTGATCCGGCAGCCATTGTTCACCCACCTACAGGCCTCGAGATTGGATATGTTCCGATCGTTACTAGACAAGAGAAAACCAAAGCTAAAGTAAGGGTATTTATATTAGCTGGACAATCGAATATGCAAGGATATGGCAATGTGGATGATGCTGAAAATGATCCTGGAAGTTTAGTCGATGTTATCCAAAAAGATGAAAAAGAGAAGTGGTCCAAAATCGGTAAGCTTGATAACTGGACATCACTAGATAATGCCTTTTTATATTTTGAGCGAGATAGCGAAACGATCAAATCAAATGTTACCGTTGGCCAAGGAGCTTATGAAAATTTGATAGGACCTGAGCTCATGTTTGCCCATCAGTTAGATGAATATTATGATGATCCCATATTAATCATAAAAACTGCTTGGGGAGGAAAGAGCTTAGCGGAAGATTTTCGCCCACCTTCAGCAGGAGGGACAACAGGTCCATTTTATAATGCTATGATCCAAAAGGTAAAAGACGTTACCCAAAACTTAGGTGCCGAATTCCCAAATATAGGTACACAGGACTTTGAAATATCAGGATTTGTTTGGTTTCAGGGATGGAACGATGGAGCATCTGACAGCTTTCTGAATGAATATGAAAGTAATTTATTTCACTTAGTGAATGATGTTAGAAAAGACTTAGATAAACCTAATCTACCAGTCGTTATTGCTAGTTCAGGACAAGGTGGATTTGAACCAATTAATGACCCTTGGGTACAAAGTATGCAAAATATAGTATCTGTAGCCCAAGAAAGTGTAGGATGTAACGATACTATTTATGGTGGCAAAGTAGGTTTTGTCAACACCAAACCATATTATCTGAACCTATCTACATCACCTGAAGACGCCATTTATCACTTTAATAATAATGCCCTTACTTTTTTAAACATAGGTAAAGCCACTGGTAATGAAATGATCCTTGCCATCAATGACATGGCATTCTGCTATAGAGACTGTGCTGAACCCGTATCCCCTGGTATCGTATCGATCGGAAACAAGGTTTGGAATGATCTAAATCAAAATGGTATAAATGACCCTGACGAACCTGGTATTCCAGGAGTCTCCTTGGTGATTTGGTCAGATTCTGATGGAGATAACATACCGGATTGGCAGGGCTTCGGAGGTATCCAAGTGACGGATAAAGACGGATATTATAAATTTACTGGTTTGCGTCCTGGAAACTATATAGTATTTGTATGGAGTGTTAATAATTGGGGACCTGGAGAGCCATTAGAAAACTTCGTATCAACAAATGGCTACGAAGATAATGCAGATAATGATGTGGATTTAGATAATAATGGTTCCGGCAATCCGTTTACAGATATAATGTCAGGCATAGTGACGCTTACCTCTGGTGAAGAACCACTCAATGATGGAGATCCATCCAATTGTTATTTTGATTATGATGCAAGTGGAAATAACTCCGTCGATTTTGGTTTTTTCAATCCTCTGGCAAGCTCTTTAAACAACAATTTACAAGTGGATGATATTAAAATTTCCCCTAATCCAATCTTGAATGGTTTTACCATCAAAGGAAATTTGAGTCCATACCAGATAGAAATATATAATTCTGTCGGTAGCGTACTTCGTAAGATTGATTCCAAAGAATCTTCACATTTTATTGATATTTCGTCGTTTCCTGTTGGTCTGTATATAGTCAAAACGATTAACCAAACTAATAAGCATATCAAGATGCTAAAAATAATAAAGCAATAATACGTAGAGTTCAATTCATAATTTGTAATTTATTATTTTCATTTGGTGTATGAATATTTCCATATTCATGAACTGGAGTACAGTCGAATCACCAACGAAGGTTCTGAGAGTTCATAAGCATGATTTGGGAATACCTAATAAGCGATTCTCTATCAAAAATCTGCCCAGTAAAATATTGGAATGTACCTTTTACACACTTAAAAAAGACACAGAATTATCCTTAAATCACTTCTCATATTATTGATACGATCAGTCAAATAAATTTCCCTAATCCTACTACCTTCTTGACAAGTTACAACCGCATAGTTTTGACTGAATAATAAGAATCAACACAAGCTAAAATATTCTGGAATGAAAAAATAACAACTCATCCTATTGAATCAACAGTTGGGCAACTTGTTTTTGCAGCAGAATTTTATATCTCCTATTTTTGACCTATAATTAAAATCAAAAGAAAATGAAACACATTTTAATAACAATCTCCATTTTTGTGAGCACTCTTGGTTATGCACAATCCAATAAACTTACCGTAAATGTGACAAATTTTAAAAGCAATCAAGGTAAAGTAATGATAGGTATCTATAATGGTCAAGAAAATTTTATGAAGAAATCGGTTTTTAGAAAATCGAGCACAATTAAGGACAAATCTGCCAAAGTGGTCTTTGAAAACTTACCAAGTAGTGAATATGCTATTTCTCTGTATCATGACGAAAATGAAAATAATAAACTAGATACAGGTTGGTTTGGAATACCTAATGAAGGTTATGGATGTTCAAACAATGCTAAAGGAATGATGGGTCCACCCAAATATGAAGATGCCAAATTTCAACTGACAAGTAATAAGGAAATGACCATTAAAATCAATTAAACAAACAATTCAATAAATTTACAAATAAACAAATTTTAAAAAAATGAGACAATTAATCGTATTATTATTAGTGATGGTATCCGTAACGGTTTATGGACAAACTGCTTATGAAAAAGGCATGAAAAGTGCAATGAATCTGTGGTCAGAGGGTAAAACCAATGAAGCTGTTGCTATGTTTGAACGTATAGCTTCCGCTGAAAAAGAAAATTGGCTGCCCAATTATTATGTGGCCTTGGTCAATACATTAACTTCATTCCGCACCAAGGACAAAACCCAAATAGATGCACTCCTAAAAATGGCGCAAACTGCCCTTGATATAGAATTAATCAAACAACCCAATCATCCTGAGTTACTCGTCATGCAGGCCATGATTCATACTGCTTGGATTGCCTTTGACCCGATGACTAATGGCATGAAACTTTCTGGAAAAGTCATGGAAATATACAGCAAAGCGGAAGCCATCGCACCTGAAAATCCTAGAGTAGTCTTTGGTAAAGCAGAGTTTGAAATGGGTTCAGCTAAATTTTTTGGTACAGATACAAAACCTTTGTGCGCCAAAGCTGAAAAAGCTGTCGAACTTTTTGCTACTTTTAAGCCCGAAACCGCTTTCCATCCCAATTGGGGTCTTGACAGAGCGCAGGGAATGGTAGCAGCTTGTAAGTAATTTAACATCTTAGTATCAGCATATTTTGCAAAAGGAAATTCAATATATCGTTAAATCAATCACGACTGGAATCATAGATGGGATGGGAGTTTCTGTAGTCCTTATGGTCTTGGATGCACTTTTCGGCAAAAACTTCCATTGGGAAATAAAGATGCTCAATGAATTATTTTATAACGCACTTTTCGGTTTGGTCTT
>JBBRJL010000168.1:0-6053 GCA_038219375.1 Chitinophagales bacterium
AATGGCACTTGCATCAAGGATAAAATAGGCAGCGTTGTTTCGTTTTTTGATTAAGTCTGTGACTTTGTCCCTAAAATAATTGACATTGGCGAAATATAATTGCGAATCAAATCTCATTATGATAATGTGATCATCAACCTGAGCATTTTCAAAACGGTCAGTATTTCTGAATGTAGTGCCGTCTCCTACTCTACCTAACTCTGCTACATGTGGATATGAAACCCTATAGATCAAAATCACCATGGAAAGCAACACACCTAATAAAATGCCTTCTTCTATTCCTAATAAAAGTGTACCTACTACAGCAGCAACAAATAGATAAAAATCTGTTTTGTCTGTATGCCAAAGATGTTTTGCCTCTTTAAAATCTATCAACCCATATACGGCAACCAAAATAATAGCGGCCAAAACTGCATTAGGTAGATAATAAAAATATGATGTCAAAAAAAGTAATGTCAGTATAATAAGGGTGGCACTTATGATAGATGCTAGTCCCGTTTTTGCCCCAGCTTGATCATTGACCGCTGTTCTAGAAAACCCTCCTGTGACGGGAAAAGACTTAAAAAACGAGCCTACCATATTAGCAAGACCAAGGCTGACAAGCTCCTGATTGGCATCAAGTTTATAGTCTTTATGTCTCGCATGTATGGCTTTAGCCACCGCTATCGACTCCATAAAACCTACAAATGCAATCGTAAAAGCGGTAGGAAGAAGTTTTTGCATCGTACCGAAATCAAAGTTCGGCATACTAAATGTAGGCAAACCTTGTGGAATAGTACCTACTATTTTGATACCTTGTTCGTCCAATCCACCGAGATAAACAATCAAGACACCCAATATTACTACTACTAAAGGTGCAGGTATTTTTTTATTTATTTTTTTGACAATAATCAATATTACGATGGCAGAGACTCCTATGATAAATGACATAAGATGGATATCACTCAACTGACTCCACAGTTGGGCTACGATATCAATCAGCTTTTCTCCATTGGTCTTCACACCGAGTAAATGCTTCATTTGGCTAAAACCAATAATAATAGCCGCAGCTGATGTAAAACCCGCAATAACTGGATGTGAAAGAAAATTGACCAAAAAACCCAACTTAAAAACACCCATTGTAAACTGTATCATACCCACCAAAAGGGCTAAGAGAATAGCTAGCATAATGTAATCATCAGAACCAGAAGCTGCAAAACTACCTACACCACTCGCTATCAGCAAACTCACCATGGCTACTGGTCCAACAGCAAGCTGTCTAGATGTACCTAATAATGCATAAATGATAAGTGGAATGGTAACTGCATACAAACCATATATGGGTGGTAAACCCGCAAGCATGGAGTAGGCCATACCTTGTGGAATGAGCATGACGCCTACTGTCAGACCTGCAGAAATGTCTCCGCTAAGCCAGCTTTTATTATAATTTTTTATCCAATCTAAGGAAGGAATGTATTTCATTTGCTTAAATTTATTTTTATATCTAATGCCAAAAAAATCTTTGACAAAAAATAATTATTATGATTTCATAAAATAAACTATGATAATATTTATGTTCGATTTCATTTGCTTTATCGCTAATTGTTTTAAAGATAGACCCAAATTCCGCAATGTCAAAAGTAATAACTAAAATCGAGCCAACAGAATTATTGCAAAATAATCTATCGAAAAGAAATATAAACTTTTGAACACAATGACAAGAGATGAATTCCTTTTGTTATTAATGCGAATGCAAAGTTAACCACAAGAAAATAAAGCTTGAGCAACAATAGTTACACAATACAATCTTATAGTATTATTATCTTATTTCTACCTAGTTTCACTATGCCGGAATCTTCTAATTGTTTGAGTAGCCTCGATATGACTACCCTTGCAGTCGCTAGTTCGTTTGCTAGTTGTTCGTGGGTGACTTCGAGTGTTTTGCTTCCAGTAAGGGCTACTTTTTTATGGAGGAGACTCATCAATCGTTCGTCTACTTTTTTGAAAGCTACTTCATTGACTACTTCTAGTAATTCTTCAAATCTTTTGTGATATAGTCTGAAAATATAATCCAACCATTGAGGATATTCCTTGATAAGGATTCTTACTTTTTCTATAGGTAAAAATAAAATTTCGGTGTTTTCTTCAGCTACTGCTTTTATTTTGCTTCTTTCGTTGTGCAGGCCGCCAAGGAAAGACATGATACAACTCTCGCCTGCTTTGATATAGTAAAGCATGATTTCTTTGTCGGCGTCATCGGTCCTTATCACTTGAAGACTCCCGCTGATCACAATGGGAATAGATCGGATATAAGAATCTTCACTCATCATGACTTCCCCTTTCTTGAGCGTTTTGAGAGTACTCAATGAAAAAAGCTTGGCTCTCAACTCGGGTGAAGTGCGAAACTCTACAATATTGTCTAATAAATCCATCGCTGCGTAAATATGTATGCTATAATAAATGAATCGGAGTGCCAAATAGTTTAACACTAGATTACAAACCAATAAAAAAGGGCAGAAGGTTCCGACACCCGCTGCCCTAGAATAAATTTTATTTTCACTACTGTAAGTGAACCTAAAAATTTGAGAAAAACCTTTAAAAAATAGGTAAAATATACATTTATACCTATTTTTATATCTTTTATATATATACTACTACTAACAAATATAATACAAATATCTACTATATAACATATGATAACACAAATGTAAATACTTTTAAATTATTTTAGTAAAAATACTATCATTATATTTAAAAATAAATTTTAAAACTGGTAGAACGCACCAATTACCTACTTCTAATGAATCTTTATTCGAACTCAAATGTAGAAAGTTTTTTCAATACATGATGCGCTTCTCCGTTAAATTATATCCTTACACCAGAATTTATACTAAATAAATGAATTAACTATTTATTTTGAAATAACAAAATAATACTCCTATTTTGCAACTTCATTATCGAATTGGGTATTTTTACTAACAACATCATATGTTTAAAAATTTAAACTTCGACATTAAAGGTCATCACAAGTGGTACTTATTAGCTGCGCTGATATACTTACTTTTTTGGACAATATTGCGTGCTCAATATATAGATATCACATTTTGTTGGGATGAAGCCTGGGTATATGCGCCTGGGATAAGACATATGATGGAAAGTGGACCGTCACTTTTGCCCGATGCAATACCAGAATTTTATTCGCGTGGTCATCCTTTATTATTTTATTTTTTGGGTGGTATTTGGCTTAAAATATTCGGAACATCCTTTGTGGCTTACCACACTTTCCCGCTTACCATTAGTGTACTGTTTTTATTCTTCATCTTCATCTCAGTCAGAGAATGGACAAATGGTCTGACTGGCTTTGCAGTGATGGTTTTAATCTCAGTGGAGAAGATTTTTTATACTGAAGCGGCCAATGTATTGCCAGAAATATTAGTAGCTTTATTTTTTCTGCTTTCGGTCAGGTATTATGTCAGAGAACGAATGTGGATGTATATCTTGTTTGCTAGTTTGGGAATACTCACAAAAGAATCTGGCATAGTCATACCTGCGGCTATACTTTTTGGTAATTTATTATTGAATATTAAAAACCCGAAGGGCCTATTTACGTCAGCAGCTATTAAAAAACAATTACTGATAGTTGCTCCTTTGCTCACTTTTATACTATTCTTATCTGTTCAATACATGTACAAAGGTTGGTTTCTATTTCCTGAACACACAGGTATGATGATCAAAAAGTCAACAGAATTTATCGAAAAACTAAATTTTGCGTTTGAATGGTTGCTAGAAGATGGTCAAATATTCTGGATGAGCGGATGTCTAGCTTTATTATTGGTATTCGGTGGTAAAGAACACCAAAGGTCAACTTTGTTTATGTCTCTCATCGGTCTTTTGGTATCGCTGTACGTCATAAAAAACTTTAATACCGATATTGAATTTATGGTCCTAATAGCGTTTGCGATTTTATTGGGCGCTATACATTTGATAGGAAGGACTTTATTTGGTAATTCAGATATCAAATTAAAGAAAATTTTGCTCATCAATTTCGCTATTTATTTGTCGTACCTTATATTCTGTTCTGTCAATTTTGTGACAGTGAGATATTTGATAGCATTGTTACCTTTTGGATTTTTTTTATATGTGGTAACCATCAAAAAATTATCACCAAATCCATGGGTTTTTATTGGCGTAATTGTATTTCTATTTGCTGTATTGGCACCAGAAAATTTTGCTAAAAATAAGCAAAGTAATCTTATTGCACAAATAGCCTATGTAGAAATAAGACACGACTTAGTCAAAAAACTGGAAGCTTTACAAACATATGATAATTCCATTGGTATAAATGATTTTGTAATCCGTCGAACGCTACAAGATCCTTATAGTGGCTTCCTTTCATCGTCAAAAGTATTTACTAAAGTGGATTGGTCGGTAGATGAAAGTAAAGAATTTATTGTTACTAGCAATCTAGATCCGTATCCTGACTTTGTCAAACAAGGTAAATATGTATTGGTGAATAGGTGGGAAAAAGGCGTACATTGGGTAGAGTTATGGCAAAGACAAAATTAAGCATTCAGCCAATATTTTATCTTAGTCACTAACATATTTGATCATCTCAAGAAAAGCATCATTTTTTTTAATTTATCAAAACATCAATAGAAAGGAAATAATAAACTTTAATTGTATCGATCGCTCAACTCATACTCACTTAGGAGCTAATTCTATTTTAAACCATCTATTTTTTAGTATTTCAATTGAAATACAAGAAACACTTATACGACCTATTTTATCGACCTATCAATTATTAATACGTCTTTATTTGAATATATATATTCAGGCAGATGTTGGTCATTATGATCTTTAAATGCAGCAAATTTATATCCTTTTTCGATCAAACTATCTAATGCACTTTGTGGCGGATACCAATGAAAAGCGTTGACATTTTGGTAAAACATTAATTCTACATCCGTAAAACTTTTACAATTTAAGATCACTCTACCTTTCAACTCGCCTGAGAAATCTATTGTTTTATAGATTTTTGTATTTTCTATCTTATTATTTCTTTCAATATTGTTGACCGAGCGATGTGCAAGTATTTGCCATGGTTTCAAAGTATAAATACAAACCATAACCAAGACAATGAGTATTGAAGTATTTCTAAATTTTGGAACAATTATCGAAAAACTTGAAACTATTCCCAAAGAAATTAGAATCCAAACGAGCGAATTCACAGGATAAGTAAATGCAGGCATTTTCGTTTGAACAATGATTGAAAAGAACGAATAAATCGCAATTATCATAGCAAAAAAGGCTATAGTGATTTGCTTATTAATTTCACTATTTTTTAAAACCCAATAAAGCCCTGGTATCAAAAATATTAATAAATACTGTCCGTAAGTCGATCGCATTTGGTCAATATGAAACCAAATAGAACCACTATGACCGAGATCTTCAAAAATATGTAGGTTGTTGTGTTCATGCATGACGGCAGTTTCTAAAGGAAATTGGGCATTTATATATAATTGCCAAGGCAAAAAAACTATCAAACTTACAAGTAAAGAAAGTCCGAGATCAGCCCATTTTTTCCATTTAAGTCTTTCTGTTTTACTTAATAGTAAGTACAATCCCCATCCACCATAAACTAATAGACCTGTAAGCCACTTATTTAATATCGCACATCCTACAAAAACACCTATCAGAATACTCCATTTAAGTTTGTCTTGCGTATAGTTATATTTCAAAAATCCCCACACACTTGCCGTCACATAAAATGCAAAAGCTAGATCATTGTGCTCTAATGAGAACCTACCAGAAATCAACTCCAACTGATAATAAGAAAATGTACAGAGACTTGCTGCAAAAAACGCTACATCTAGGTTTTTTAACCACATCTTAGCTATATCATACACAAAGTATATAGAAATAGTCCCCATGACCACAGATGGTAATCGTAGGGCAATCTCGTTGGTTCCGAATATTTTCATAGACAAGGCCATTTGCCACAAGAACAATGGTTGTTTGTGAACCCAAATGTGGTTGCAGCACCAATCCTCAATTTTGTAAGGTAAAATAGGGTC
>JBBRJL010000169.1:0-6012 GCA_038219375.1 Chitinophagales bacterium
GCTAATGGTATATTTATTTTGTGCATACATCGCACTGCCCAATAATCCAAATATTAGCAGAAGTACTAATCTCATCAACACCGAATTTAATTATTAATAATATTTATTGCCTTTCACCAATAAATAATTTGTTTCAATGGTAGATAACGTTTGAAATCAAAATTTGATTGTGGAAAATCACTATTTTTAGATTAAAGTTTACTTATGAAGGACGGAAGTTAATTTTATATCCATAGAATCATTTTTTCCTAGCGATTACTATCCTATCCTTTTCTTGTAAATCCTTAATGATCTCCAAATCACAAAAATATTCTGTATTAAATATTCCTGCCACATCACTTGCATATTGTTCGTTAATTTCTACCATTATGACACAGCCAGATGCTTGATATTCCTGAACAAAATCAGCTATAGCTCGATAAAACTCCATAGCATCTTTGTTGACAAAAAGGGCTAGGTGTGGTTCGTGTTCTAGTACATTGGGATGCATTTCTTTTTTTTCAGTTTCTGTGATATATGGTGGATTTGAGATCACCATATCTACTTTGGGTAATGACGACCAAGTGAATTTATCCAGAAAATCAACTTGAATGAAATGCACATTCGTATGATGTAAAAGGTTGTTTTCATTTGCAATGTTCAATGCTGCTTCACTTACATCTAAACCAAAAACTTGTCCGATATTGGTTTTTAAAGACATCGTAATGGGAATAATACCTGAACCCGTGCCAATGTCCAGCATACTCTTTAAGTGATGCTGCCTGAAGATAGGAAGTGCATAATGTATAAGCTCTTCAGTCTCAGGTCGTGGAATAAGCACATCTTTTGTCACTTTAAATTTTAAGCCAAAAAAATCTGCCATTCCACCCACATATTGCCATGGCTCGTAGGTCATCAACCTTTGCGTTATTTCACCTAATTGTTTTATCTGATCTTCGGACAATACATTCTCCGACCAAAAAGAAGATTCAAATACATCTTCTAAGAGATATCGGGCGATAATAGATCCTTCACGATCATCGTAGATCCCACCCAAATCCGATGCTAGTTTTGTATATGCTTCGCGAATTGTCATTGGTATATTAAGTTAGATATAAAAAAAGAAAGCACCATTAAACAGGTGTAAATCAAGTACCATTTCATCGGTAAATACTGTCCTAATGAAATGTGATTGACTTGTTTATTGTATATGATCAAGATAAGCTTTTGGACAAAATAAGCCACCACTGTTGCCATAGCTAAACCATAAACGCCCCAATATTGTACCCACCAAAAAGACAAAAATATGTTTACTATGATCTCAAACACAGATGTCCATACTATAATACGGTGTTGGTGTAAAGCAAAATTGTAAGCTTGTGGTATCAAAACCCTGCTTGTCAATATCAATAGATAAATGTTAAATATGAATGCTGATTGTTGAAAACGCGGATGGTACACCAATGGAAATATCATTGGACTTATAAACATCAATATTATCGCCACTGGAAAGACCCAATGCATGAGATTCGTTACCCTGATTTTCACCTGAATTGAAGACATACCATCTTTTATTAAGAGTGGTATAAGCGCTGCTGAAAGAGAACTAAATAACAAGGTAGAAAATGGCATTTCTCTAGCACCATACCTGAAAATAGGAAAAAATGATTCTTCAAAATAATGCGCAACAAACAAACCATCTATCATATCCATCACACTACCCAATAAAACATTCAAAATCAAAGGCAGTGAAAATAAAATAAATGTGCGTGCTAATTTGCGATTCCACGTTAGAAGATGGCCTTCCAAAACAGCGCTCATCATATAAATCCATCTCATACATGACCAAAATATGCCTGCCATAAAAAAAGAAGGCAAATCAGGACTCCAAATAGCTACCATAAACATAAGCCCAAACAATATAGCATGACTCCAATGGCTATATCGCATCAATGACCGTGCATCACCACGAAGATAGAATATGGTTTCTATCATGACTAATGGTACGGACAAACTCAGATAAATAGCGCCGTAACCCATAGCTGGCACGTAATCAAAGTTGGTAAAAATATCGATAAGAAAATTACTTAATGCGTACATGCCTATTCCCACTACTAAACTAATACCAGTCAATATCCAGAATACCGTGACCAATAAAGTTTGTTTTTCAGGTTCAGAAACTCTCGGATAAAAAGACAACAAGGCATTTTTCATGCCCATTGACCAAAAAAAACTGATAGATGTAACCATAAATATAATGACCTCATAAAAGCCAAGTTGATCTGCTGGAAGCGCACTTTTCACCATCAATACACTCACCAACAAGCTCACTACGAACCGTATAGCAAGAAAATATTGAAAAGCAAAGATAGGATCGGATGCTTTTTTATGATACAGTTGAAGCAACTTAGTGATCAATGAATCTTAGATTTGGTGGGCCAAAGGTAAGTAAAGAATACTAAGATTTATGTTTTATGTCAGTTCATAAAATATGAAACTGACAAAGACAGCGAATTATGGTTAAAATTCTGAACATCAAATATGTAGTTATAATATTCTCTAAAATAAAAATCATTTTGTGCAAAATAAAATGTCGTCTCAACACCAAGGCTGACTTTGCTACTCACTGCATAATGCCCGCCAAAGGTTCCTTGCAGATCATATTTTTTATTTAAAAATGCCAATCTGCGATCTTCACCATTGAAACGATTTATTTCGCCATCTTCGACATAGTATTCATTACTATGAAATTTTGCTTTTAAAACAAATGAATGTATAAGACCTGCAGATAAGGTCCATTTCTTAAAATGAAAATTAGCCTTAAGCGGTATTAATGAGTTTTTCATTTTAAAATAGGCAGTTCCGTAAGTATCAAGATAAGATCCTGTTCCAAATGAAGAATAATTATATAAAAAATCAACTCCTAAGGAAAACTTTTCATCTTCTGTTAGGAATATATGTGATGTTAGTCCAATGTTAAAGTAAGTATCTACACCTAATTGTTGTGCTCCATTTGGCATTTTGTTACATTCCATAAAGACCGAGATTCATTTTAAGCCCAACTTTCAACTTAGATTGTGCGTAAATATCGCTAGAAGCGATTAAACATAGGAAAAATACAACATTCTTTATTTTCATAACTTTTAATTTTCTGGCATAAAGCTATAAACATTTTATAAAGTAACATCTTTTTTTTAAAAATTAATAATCCTCTGTAATTTTTCCAAACATCTCGATACTTATAGATTGAATAATGTCCGGACAACACATTTTTTAATCCAAAAAAATAGAATCATGTTATCAAATAACGTTAATCCAAAAAACAAAAAACCTTACCTAATTGAAAGAATTAGTAGATCATTCCAAATTTTCATTTTTTTGCTCTTCTCTTCAACTTCTCTTCCCAGTCAAAATACAAATATCAAGCTAGGCATTTTTTACAAGGTCAGTAAACCTGGAGTCAAAGATACTAGTTGTCTTTTTGGCACTTATCATTTAATAAATGATAGTTATCTTAGCGATTTAGAACATGTGAACGATGCACATAAAAAAACAAAAGGTTTGGTAGTAGAAACCATCATAGATCCATCCGATATGCAACGTATGCAGGCTGCTGGCATGATGGAAAATAAATTGGTCACCGACTTTTTAGATAAACCTTTGGTAGATAGCCTAAATGTGGAATTGACCAATACTTTAGGCGTAGATTTATCTGTGTTCAATCAACTGAAACCAATAAATATCGTTTTGACTTTATCTGTGGTACATTTGATGAATAATAATAAAATCCTTCAACAATTAAGGGTCAAGCATTAGATGCATATTTCGCTGATTATGGTAAATCTAATGGCAAAAATATTACTACGCTTGAAACCATGGATGACAACACAACAAATGGTAGGCATTTTCATATACCCAATCAGCGCTATTGGTGGTTTTATGCTAGGAGGAACATTAGGTTCAGGAAAAGAAGTGGAGACATTTATGGCTAAACCAGTAATCCTAGTCATTCTTATAATTGTACTATTAACTTTAGTGCCGTTGTGTTATTACCTTGCAAAGTGGATGTTCAATTACAGTTTTGGGAAACACTTATCTAATATAAAAAGAAATATAGCAGACCTTGAGAATGAAAACTAAGGACCTTGGCATACTAAATCATTAGCAATTGTACAAGATTAAAAATAAACATTAATTCGCTGTAATTTTCTCGCACCTTTAGATATTTATAAATAAAAAGTATATGACAACCACAGACACAAAACCAAAAGTTCAAAACTGGAATAAGCCAGCTTACATCGTGTTCACTATTGCTGATCTTGGGTTTTTAATTGCCCAAGATTTATCACAAGCAGTTACATTCCTAGCATTATCATTTGTATTTGATCCATTCAACATTGAAATGGCTTTCCAGAAAAGACCACTTCATAAAAGGGTTTGGTTAATAATTTAGATTTTATTAGTTTTGGTTCTATTTTTATTCCTATTATCAGGTAAGGTAATTCCGTCTTATTAACAATCAAGATGGATTAAACTGTCATTTACAAAGCGTAATTTTAATTTTTTTAATGTAATTTTTAAAACAAAGGGGTACAATTAAAACAATTATACCCCTTTTAAACTTTCAGAATTGATTACAAATTGTAAACTGACTCTTTTTTAAAGTGTATTACCAATAAGTAGTAAAACATTGCCCTATATTTACTACTGTTTGATCTCCCAAAAATATCTATAACAGCATTAATACCTGCATCTAAAGCTGAATTGTCAGGAAGACCTAATTTTTTAATAAGAAAGTTCTCTTTTACTCTGTCCAACTCAACTTTGTCTGAAGAAGAAACTTTAGATGCATCAGGCAAATAAATTACCGGACCACAACCTTTTGTAACTGCTTTTAATAAAGTATCATCTATTTTAACCTTTAGTTTAGAAAACTCTTCTTGATACAAGGCTACTTTTTCATCAAATTTACTCATTTTTTTTAATTTTGTTTTTAAAATTTAAGGTTGATCATTTTGTCTGTCATTTTAATATGTATGATCATTAATTATGACGTTTGTTTTATGCTAAACCACAACATTTTTAAAATTATTTTATCGTACAATAATTTATTAGACAGATTAGAGATTTAAGTGCACAATTTATGTAATCTAAATAGGTAATAAATCTGTATTTTTATATAATCTCTTAAAGTAAAAGTGAGATGTGTTCCCCTTTTGATGTTCACCCCTTCATTCAGATACCCTTTTAGGTATCCAGCCCTTCAGTTGCCGGTTGGTCGTCAGGGGTCGTCGAGTGTCGTCGGGAGTCGGTTAAGGGGTAAAAACGATTGATTATTAAAAAGTGAGCATTTTCGGAGCAGACTCAATTTTATTACTGCATACAAAATATTTGACAATGTACATCTTTACTGATAAAAACAAAAAACACTCTATTACTTTCAAAAAGCAAACGCATCTATTAAGCATGCAAAGTTTCAAAAAATAAAATTTCTGCACGAAGTATTAAAAGAACACATAAGTTAAAATGTGATAGCCTTTACATCTTAACTCATTACTCAATTAATATGAATAACTTGTTTTTAAAATATATGATTACTATTTTACAAAATAATGGAACACAAACAAAGAAGAGCCCGACAATACCAAAACTGTCGGGCTCTTCTTATTTAATACCAATAATACATACAAAATACAATTAGTATAACGCTCTCTCTCTACTCAATCTTACTCTACGATGATCATTTTCTTAGTAGCTGTGAAATCACCGCTTACTAATGTGTAGTAAAGAACTCCGCTAGCTCCAAGTTCTGCAGTAGTGAATATTTCACTATTGTAACCTTTCACTGCGTCAACATTTCTCACATTCACTAATTTACCAGTTACATCATACACACTCAAGCTTGCTTTCGCTGCACTTGGCATATTGAAGCTTACTGATGTCTGACCTTTGAATGGGTTAGGCTCGTTTTGGAACAATTCGATAGCTTCTGCTACGTCTGATGTTCTTACATTCAAGCTTACTTTTCCTACT
>JBBRJL010000170.1:0-6008 GCA_038219375.1 Chitinophagales bacterium
AAACAGTACACAAACAGTACACAAACAGTACACAAACAGTACACAAACAGTACACAAACAGTACACAAACAGTACACAAACAGTACACAAACAAAGTAGTAGTTTCAGTATCAGATATCGACTGAAAAACTATTGGCTTATGTCTCTCGCCCTGCTCCTCTCCACGATGTATGCCTGCACAGATACAGAGTACCACACAAATGCTATTAAAGATACACAACTCACCGAGTCCAGAAGTTTTATAGGCTGCAGGTGGTTATTAATTTTTTATTTTAATTTCTAAAATAATACACATGAAGACAATTTTATATACCATAAGCATTATATTATCATTAATAGTTCCTAGTATTTCGCAGATACAACTACCAGAAGTTCCATACCAGAAAATTAATTATTTAGGATTGAATCCTATTTGGTACGAAACTTGTCAAGATACTGCATTTATGACAAACAAAATAGATGGTTACAACCACTTTAGACCTGGATTTGCAAGACCTCTAATAGTCGGTGACTATATTTATAGTTCACAATCAATAAATGAAACAAATTCACCGCTTTTTGGAACGTACATTGATTGTAGAGAATTAGCGACAGGAAAACTTATTTGGCAAGAAGAGTTTAGCGTGCGAAAAACAGGTAATTATGAAGTGGTTAGGATGATCGAAATGAACGAACAAAATCAATTGATTGTAACTGGACAATTAAAAAAAAGAGGGACTAATGAACCAAATATTGTAATACATCATGACGACTTGATATTATTTACACGGACGTATATGGCTGCCACAGGTGAATTATTGGATTTTACGCATAGAGATTTTGACGATCAAGAAGCATTTTTAATGTCAACAAGTATTTTCAGGAAAGCCAAACATTCATATTTAATTAGGGAAAATGGCTTACTAAGATACATCGATGCAGTAAAGGTAAATGATACTTTTCATTTACGCAGTGTACTTCTAGACGAAACAGGCAAAAAAATTGGCGATGAGTCTTTATTGAAATTCAAATATAGGACCTTTTATTTTAATTTAATCCAAATTGCACCTGATACCTTTATCCATGTAGAAATTAACTTTGTTGATAGTACCTTGCTATTTCGATATCTCTCCCCTGACCTAGAAGAATACACTACTTACACAACACCAAAGTTAAAGTCTAGACCTGATGCATTGGAATATGTAAAATTATCTTCAGACAAAAAGAAGATACTTTTTGAATATATAGACCGAAACGATCCTTTTTTTAATTTTGTAGAATTACTAGTATATGATACCAAAGCTAATCTAATGAAACGTGCTGCTTTAGACAATTATAGTAGCAATTATTTTGAAGTATTGAAATGGGAAGATGATGATGATGACGGATTCACAGTCTTAAAGCCCAACATTGTAAAGGACGAAAACAATAATAGGATAAGTATAATGAACGTTTCCATTTACGATGATTCGAATGCGGAATACATCATCAATACTTTTACATCCACAGACCCTAAGAGATATGCCATACCATATTACACTATACCATTAAATAATGATAAGTATTTTATTCAATTTGGAGAACAAAGAAATGTTTCTGCTTCTTCTAGGGATAATGGTGCTTTTTCCATTAGTCAGATGGTGTTAGATGGCAAGATACTCTTCTTACCGAGTGGTACAGAAGACGTTGCTGCGCAGATATCTGCTATAGTACTATATCCGAATCCCGTAGTAGATCATTTTACCCTATCGTTTGATGCAGCATACACAGGTACTATACAAGTGTACAATGTAAGTGGTCAGCTGCTCTTACAGAAATCTGTCTTGCACACACAGATGGAGCAACTCGATATTTCGAGTCTAGATGTAGGCATGTACCTAGTACAATGTATCTCATCTGACCACAAAAGATCTCCGGTGACACTCAAACTTGTAAAAATGTA
Source organism: Chitinophagales bacterium (assembly GCA_038219375.1). Taxonomy (GTDB): domain Bacteria; phylum Bacteroidota; class Bacteroidia; order Chitinophagales; family Saprospiraceae; genus OLB9. Next base: position 1,922 of record JBBRJL010000170.1, read on the forward strand.
ATAGGGCGTTTCTAAAACAATAATTATAAAACCACCTGTGTTTGTCTAAGTTTAAACACGACATAGGTAGTTTTTAATTTTAAAGAATACACTTTTGATACATAAAAAATGATTAAAAAAATTACGCTACTATAGATGTCATTTTACAACGAAATCAAGTATCTTTGTCAGGATTTTCTCTTGTCAATAGGTCTATATTTGTAAAATGTGCAAAGTCCAAAAAAAAACTGCTAAAAAGTGAAATATTACCAATAATGTATTAAAAATCCAAGAAAGTTGTCCCGACCTTCTCTCGACGTTGTCCCGACCGAACTTAATATACCCTTAATGGCTACAGCAATACTAAATACAAAACCGTCCAATAAAGTCCATCTTTTTTATAGATTCTTCTTCAAAAAATAGTTATGTAGCTAAGGCTATATAACTGTTTTTTTTATTTACGGAATAAAAAATCTAGTCCTTTATTTTGAACAATTTTATAAATACAATTGGTATTACTTCCACTACACTTCGATGACACTTGCACTTTACGCCCAATATGATGGCATCATCAAGGCATCATTTTTTATATCATTTACACATTTATAGAATTGTCTACGGATACTTTAAACTGTGGCTTTATGTTTTGATTTAATATTTTGTGTTAATAAAATTTCAATTATTTTTAATCCTTTTCGCTGTTTTATTGTTTCAAATGAAAGTTATAAAAAATAATGATATACCTTTATATAGCGATTGTATTAGTTACGGTGTTGGGTATGGAGTTTGTGGCATGGCTAGCACATAAGTATCTCATGCATGGTTTATTGTGGATTTGGCACGAAGACCACCACAAACCACATTACGAAAAAGAAGGTTTTTTTGAAAAGAATGACCTTTTTTTCTTGGTGTTCGCCTTACCGAGTATGACTTGTTATATTGTAGGTTCTATATTTGTGGATTACAGATGGTTGCTATTTATTGGTATTGGCATTTCTATTTATGGGTTGATCTACTTTTTGATCCACGATGTGTACATACATCAAAGGTTTAAATGGTTCAGACAGTTAGACAGCAAATATAGTAGAGCTATCTTAAGAGCGCACGGTGCCCACCACGCTAAAACGTATAAAGAAGATGGCGAGTCCTTCGGATTATTAGTCGTAAATTCTAAGTATTTCCAAGGGAGAAAGAAAACAATCTGATGAAACGTGTAAAGTTGAACGTATTAGTTCCCCTGATAAGCTTAGCGTCCTCGCTAAGCTTTACTTAGTTAAAGCGTCATCGCTTTATTATTGATAGGAGCTTATTCTCAACCTTGGTTCGTATAATGTTTATGGGTTTAATGTTTAGGGAAGCGTGGATATGAATCTCAACTTTAACCTAAGCCCCCATAATAAGCTTAGCGTCCTACCTAAGCTTTACTTAGTTAAAGCGTCATCGCTTTATTATTGATAGGTGCTTATTCTCAACCTTGGTTCGTATAATGTTTATGGGTTTAATGTTTAGGGAAGCGTGGATATGAATCTCAACCTTAACCTAAGCCCCCTGATAAGCTTAGCGTCCTCGCTAAGCTTTACTTAGTTAAAGCGTCCTCGCTTTATTATTGATAGGTGCTTATTCTCAACTTTGATTGGTATAATGTTTATGGGTTTAATGTTTAGGGAAGCGTGGATATGAATCTCAACCTTAACCTAAGCCTTAATCTAAATCTCAACCTTAATCTCACATCATCATGTGACACGGCGATTGTTGAGTTGTAATAATTTATGAGTATTTTTGTCCTCAATTAATGTAATTCAATGAGTAATAGGATCAGAGTAGCCATTTACGAAGATAATGCTGGGTTAAGAGAGATTTTGGCATCTATCATCAGAGAGTCTGAAGATTTTGAACTTGCTGGAGAGTTTGGGCACTGTCTTGATGTGCTCCCAAATACAAAAGCCTTTGCGCCAGAAGTGATCATTATGGACATAAATATGCCAGGTAGATCGGGCATAGAAGGTGTGAGAGAACTAAAATCAGTCTATACCGATGTAGAAGTAATTATGAACACTGTATTTGATGATGATGACCGGATATTTAATGCCATAAAGGCTGGGGCTACTGGATATTTGCTCAAAAAAAATTCACTTTCCACTTTACTATCCGCAATTAAAGATGTCAAAAACGGTGGCGCACCGATCAGTCCATCTATTGCAAGGAGAGTTTTACAAATGCCGTTTGCAACTGGTCAAGAATCAGACGTCATTTACAATCTCTCTGATCGCGAAAGAGACATATTGAAACTCCTTTCCAGAGGTCTAAGTTACAAAATGGTAGCTGCAGAAATGTTCGTCAGTCTAGATACGGTGCGCACTTATGTAAAACGAATCTATGAAAAATTGCATGTTCACTCAGTGACTGAGGCAGTTCATAAGGTTTTTATTGAAAAAAAATAGGGTCTTTTTTAAAACATTTCAAATAATTTCACTAAATTTTTAATGATAAATGTATAGTTGTTCCTTTGTTTTTATTTGACCTAATCTCAATATTAGCACCTATCAATTCTGCCCGCTCTTTCATATTACGCAACCCGTTTCCTTGTGTTTTTCCCAAAGTATAAAAACCTTCTCCATTATCTGATATACTGGATTCTAGAATATTACCCTTCAGGGAAATGGATATGATCACTTCCGTGGCTTTTGCATACTTTGCTATATTGTTGATCGACTCCTTGAATATGAGATAAAAGTGTCTACGCTTTTCTATATTAAAAAAATATCCCTTTATATGCTCATCGATTTCCATCAGGATATTAATGTCTTTTGGTTCAAGCAGATCATAAGTATATTGCTGTATTTTTTCAATAATTTTGCTCATTTCATCATTGGCTGGATTTATGCTCCAGACTATATCTGACATACTTTCCATGATGATGGCAGATTTTTCTGCTATTTTTCTAAAAGAAGAATTTTCGTCAGATTTGGTTTTCAGTACTTCGAGTTCGCTCAACAATTTTATGGAGCTCAGTTCACTGCCCATCTCATCATGCAGATCCCTTGATATATTCATCCGCAGGTCATCAAGTCTTTTGATTTGATTCAATTTATATCTGTACACCGCATAAAGTACAATTGTAATTATACCAGACAATAGAAAAAATAATATAATCTGAAAAGAAGTTTTTTTATAAAAAGGAGCGAGAACATCTACGTTTATAAAAAAATGTTTTTTAAATTCTGGCATATTTACATCTGTGGCCCGTAGTTCAAGTTGGTAATTATTGGGCTTAAGCTCATAAAATGGAAGGGTCATGCTCGTTGGCATTTCATACCATGTACTATCTTTTCCAGATTGAAGCCTATACTCCACATAGTAGTAAGAAGGCTGCAAAAAGAGTGGAAAATCAAACTTCAGTTCAATACGTTTTACGTCAGCAGGAACTATAATTTTATACTTATTATAGCCATCTTCCGGCACGTACTTATCATCAAAATATACGCTTTCTATATTTAATTCAACATGTTTTAAAGGCGATCTTCTTGCTTTTTGATAGTAAGTAAAATGATCATTACCACCTAGAATCAACACTTCAGATCCTACAGCAAATAGATTATTATCATAACAGTCATCCTTCTTTAGTCCTGATTCAAAATTAAAGGATTGAAATTTTTTATTTATTGGATCGTATTTCTGTAGTCCTGAAGCATATGTCACCCAAAGACTAGAGTCTAGCATTTTTATATTTCCTGCATCATTGCTCAACATGCCGTCCTTCATGGTATACTTATAGGTCTTCTTCGTACTAAAATCATAATGATACAAACCTGAAAAGCTAGAAAAGTAAACATCATTATAAATACCTGGCTCCATGTCGTGGATCTTCTCATTATCAATGGCTGAAATTTCTATAAAGTCTCTCCCGTTTTCAGCACAATACAGTTTTTTTCCACAAACACAAATAAGCCCATTTTTGAATATTTCGACATCAATAAGTTCGTCATCATTTACATCCACTCTTGTAAGAAGCTTTTGAAACGTGTTGTAATAGTGTAATCCATTAATGCTCAAAATCCAAATATTACCAATACTGTCCGCAGCTATTTTTTTTATATTTTTAAGTTTG
>JBBRJL010000171.1:0-6005 GCA_038219375.1 Chitinophagales bacterium
CGGCATGGTTGGTTTAGAACGAGACAACTTCATTTTTGGATTTTCGTACGACCAAAGTCTAAGCAGCCTTGTAAATGATAGGAAGTCTCTGTCTTCCCTTGAGTTTTCTATCATCTACATCGGAGAACATAATAACGAAGATAATTTTTGCCCTCAATGGTAATATAGAAAAACATTATTTTTGAAAATTCCGCTTTAATAAAGAGTATATCACTGTATCTAGATATTGTCCATCCCAATATACGTTTTCTTTTATATGCGCTTCTTTTACAAATCCTTTTTTGATGAGAACATGTTCTGAAGCAATATTTTCAGGATCTATGATAGCTTCCATAGAGTGAAAATGTAAAGTTTCAAATGCAAAAGTCAATATAGTGTGTATTGCTTCTGAAATGATTCCTTTATTATGGTGTTCAGGTAGTAATATGTAGCCTATCTCCCCACGGTGGTCTTCTCGCTTTATTCTATAAATACCAATGATGCCTATAAGTTTAGGTTCACCCTGAAAGCTTATTGCCCAATTAATTCCTTCATTTCTTTCAATTATTTCATGCACTGTTCTGATATGTTCCACTGCGTCTTGCAAGTCCTTTGCTAGTGGTCGTGTAATGTATTTCATGATTTCCTCGTCACTCCTTAATCTGAAGACTTCATGCATATCATCTTTATGCAATGACCTAAAGGATAATCTGTCTGATTCTATCTTTGGAAAAGGATTGAAATTGAGTGAAAGCATAAGTTTTGTAGGTTTTCAGCCTTTAGTGAAATAAGAATCTGCTTCAAAGGTGGCACCTCCATCATCTGCCTTAGTGACAGAATAGGTAAAACCAGGTGCAATAGCATAAGCACCATATTCCCCTTTTTTATTCAATGCCAGAAAACCTACCTGAAATTCTTTAGCCTTTATAGGATTGATATTAACTAATCGCTCAATTGCCTTTTTGCAAGCTTCTGTAGGGTGAAGACCATTTCTCATAAATTCGACCACTAAATGCGTACCACATATTCTGATGACTTCTTCACCTTGACCAGACGATGTTGCAGCACCAATTTCATTATCCACATAGAGCCCACTACCTATGATAGGCGAATCACCTACTCGCCCATGCATTTTGAATCCCATACCACTTGTCGTGCACGAGCCTGAAAGGTTCTTTTCGGCATCCAATGCAAGTATGCCCATTGTGTCATGATTGAAAGAGCCATCTTCTAGTTTTTTTGGTGCAGCCTGGTGGTTGGGATCAAGTGTGTTTTGACTACGTTCTATATTTTTTTGTGGTTTGTATTCAGACTTTGCCAGCCAATTTTTGTAAGTTTTTTCAGCTTCAACGGAAAGTTGACCTGATTCTTCTTCAAAACCATTTTCTAAAGCAAACTTATACGCACCTTCACCTACTAGCATTACGTGTGGACTAGATTCCATTATTTTTCTAGCCACGCTTATAGGGTTTTTGATTTTTTGGAGGAAAGCTACAGACCCGCAATTGAACTTATCATCCATGATGCACGCATCAAGTGTCACCTTACCATCTCTATCTGGATTCCCACCAAGTCCTACACAGCAATTTATACTGTTTTCAACTACAATGGCTCCTTTTTCTACGGCATCAAGTGCTCTTCCTTTATTTCTCAGGACTTCCCAAGATGCTTTATTTACCGTGCTAACACTATCCCAAGTGGAGATAACTATTGGAGCAGTTGTGTTTTTAATTTCAGAACTATTATCACATGAAGCGATTAAAGATACGGCGGGTATTAACGCAGCGCTCTGCATAATAAATTTTCTACGAGATGTGTGGGTCATAAAGTATTTATCAATAATGAAACCCAAAATTAATGCAAAATATATTTAAAGTATAGTATTTAGATGAATTATTTTTAATCCTTATCACATCTCTCCAAAATATATCTATCGCAACATGGATTGATATCATCCTGTTTTCTTATATTTGCACCCTAAATTGAAATATTTATGTTCGAAAGTTTAAGTGAAAAGCTGGATTTTGCCTTTAAAAGTTTAAAAGGTGATGGGAAATTAACGGAACTAAACATTGCTAACTCCATCAAGGAGATAAGGAGAGCATTGGTGGCAGCCGATGTAAATTATAAAATAGCTAAAGAATTTACAGATAAGGTAAAAGATAAAGCACTAGGTACAGAAAATGTACTTTCGGCGGTTAGACCAGGAGAACTCATGGTCAAAATCGTTATGGACGAAATGACTGAGTTAATGGGTGGCGCAGCTGCTGGTATAAATCTAAAAGGAAATCCAAGTGTCATTTTGATATCTGGCCTTCAGGGTTCAGGAAAGACAACTTTTACGGGTAAATTGGCAAAATTTCTTAAAGATAAAAAATCAAAAAAACCATTGCTCGTTGCTTGCGATGTGTACAGACCAGCTGCAGTAGATCAACTTTCAGTCCTAGCAGAGCAAATCGGGGTACACATTTATAAAGAACCTGAAAACAAAAATCCGGTTGAAATATCTCTAAATGCCATAAATTATGCCAAAAGTCATAGTCATGACGTAGTAATCATAGATACTGCAGGTCGTACTTCCGTGGATGAGGAGATGATGCTTGAGATAGAAAATATCAAAAACGCTACCAATCCATCAGAGTCTTTATTTGTAGTAGACTCAATGACTGGTCAAGATGCAGTTAATACAGCCGCTGTATTTAATGAAAGGCTAAATTTCGATGGTGTTGTACTTACTAAATTAGATGGTGATACTCGTGGTGGGGCAGCTCTTTCCATAAAATATTCTGTAGGGAAACCTATCAAATTTATAAGTTCTGGTGAGAAGTTGGACACATTGGATATATTTTATCCTGAACGTATGGCTCAGAGAATTCTCGGAATGGGTGATATCGTGTCATTCGTGGAGAAAGCTCAGGAACAGTTTGATGAAAAAGAAGCTGAAAGACTCGAGAAAAAAATTAGAAAAAATAAGTTTGATTTTAATGACTTTTTGGGTCAGCTTAATCAAATCAAAAAAATGGGTGATATCAAGTCTTTGATGAATATGATTCCTGGTATGAGTAAGATGACCAAAGATATCAATATTGACGATAAAGCCTTCGGGAAAGTAGAAGCAATCATCCTTTCAATGACGCCAAAAGAGCGGGCAAATCCTGATCTACTTAATATGTCACGTAAAAAGAGAATAGCAACAGGTAGTGGCAAGAATCTTCATGAAATCAATATGTTTATCAAGCAATTTGATCAGATGCGCAAAATGATGCAAATGATGAGTAAGGGCAAAGGTATGGATAGAATGATGCAAGGTATGCCAAATATTAGTAGGAAATAGATTATTATTTAAAATAATATTTTATTTTTATGCTAAATTAATTTTTTTTATAAATTTTCTAGATAAAACATACGTTAATATTCTGTAATTCGTTAATTTTCGCCTTTTAAATTTTTAATTAACAAATAATCCAAGAAGATGAAAAACGTTTTACTCACTTTTCTCCTGTTTTCATTCTTTGCATTTACTGCAAAAGCAGCACTTCCAGATGGAAGTATTGCCCCTGATTTTACGGTTACCGATATCAATGGAAACGTACATAATCTTTACACTTACCTAGACGCAGGCAAACATGTCGTTCTCGATTTTTCGGCGACTTGGTGTGGTCCTTGTTGGAGCTATCATAACACCCAAGCATTAAAAAATTTATATAATACCTATGGTCCAAATGGATCTAATGAAATTATGGTCATCAAAATTGAGGCAGACTTAAATACCGCGGAAGCTTGTCTGTATGGGAATTGTATGGGTATGGGAGGATCTACACAAGGCAATTGGGTCGTAGGTACACCTTATCCTATAGTAAATCTTACTGGCACTAATGCTCCAGGCCTAGGTGGCCAATATCAAATAACTTATTATCATACCATATACGGAATCGATGCGGATGACAAAAGAATCTTTGAAGTTGGGCAAAGAAATGTGGCAATTTGGGAGACATGGTTGTTAGAATCATTTGATATGACCGTTTCTGAAACATTTACGGAAGGTAATTGTCCACAAACGTCACAGATTGCATTAAATGTACAAGAAGGTTATAATAGTATCACTTATGATTGGAATAACGGCGCAACAACATCTGTGATATCCAACCTAAGTAATGGTACGTACTCTTGTGAAATATCAGATGCAAATGGTTACTTCCTTGAAACGGATGACTTTGTAGTTTCAGGCCCTTCGGATTTCCAAATCAATGAATTGGTAGAGCAGGATGTTTTATGTCATGGAACCAATACAGGTCAAATTAGTGTTGCTGCATCAGGGGGTACAGGTTCGATTTCATATGGTTGGAGTAATGGTGCATCTGGTAATAATAATAATTTTATACCAGTTGGTGATTACACGGTAACCATCACTGATGCGCTAGGTTGTACTGCAACGGAGTCCTATACCTTGTCGGAGCCACCACTTTTTGCAGTTTTTGCAAATCTTGAGCATCCTTCATGTGACGCAAGTGATGGCACTGTTTTGTTTGATGCATCAGGAGGTACGCCACCTTTCAATTATGAGTTGGGTACTATTGTTCAAAATCAACCGTATTTCACAGGTCTTGCTGGTGGAGATTACGTTTACACCATAGTTGATAACAATAACTGTATCTTGACTTCAAATTTAGTATTGAATACTTCCACATCTCCTCTAGCAACTTCTGCACCATTAAATGATATCAGTTGCACGACACCACAAGCTCAGGTTTCAGGTGCCGGATCTTCATCAGGCCCGAATTTTACTTACGAGTGGACTACTACTGATGGAAATATAGTATCTGGTGATAACCAACTTCTAGTAGTAGTAAACCAATCAGGTACCTATACATTATTAGTTACTAACATTTCAAATGGATGCTCAGAGACTAGTTCTTCTGTCGTCGTTTCAGATGCTGTTTTACCAAACTTATCCATTGAAGCACCTTCTGCAATAGATTGTGATTCAGACGAGGTAGTAATAGATGCATCTCAATCATTGACAGGTGCAGGTATCACTTACCTTTGGACAACAGCAAATGGTAATATCGTCAGTGGCGGGTCAACACTTACTCCAACAGTTGATACTGCGGGTACCTACCAACTTTTAATTACAAATACTAATAACGGATGTAGCTCTACTGGAATGGCTACAGTAATAGTAGATCAAGTGCTTCCCGTAGTTTCTGCAACATCAGGTACATTAAATTGTGGTCAACCTGAAATTGAATTGTGTGCGACTAGTACAGGAGTATCTTTACTTTGGAGTGTACCAAATGATAATGATCAGGCTTGTATCTCTGTAAGTCAAGGTGGTACTTATACCGTCACAGCAACAGCTGCTAATGGATGTACCGCTGAAGCAACATCAATAGTTACTATTTCAAATGATTTCCCGCAATTAAGTTTAGAAACACCGGCTGAAATAACTTGTACCGTAAGTGAAGTAACTATCATGGCTGACGTAGAAGGTGATGATGCAGACTTCTCTTATGAGTGGTCTACAATAAATGGCCAGATTGTATCAGGTGGTACTACCTTGACTCCAATAGTTTCAGCACAAGGCGATTATGTGTTAGAAACAACTAATATTGAAACAGGGTGCGTTTCAACACTTGAAGTTTCAGTGAATGAATCAAATGATCTTCCTTCATCTGAGTTCGTTGCTGCGGTTGGTAATTATGAAGTAAATGTTTCAGTAGATACTGTGGAGGAAAATGCTACATACCTTTGGGACTTTGGTAATGGCACGACAAGTGATCAACCACAAGCAACAGGTGAGTATACATCCCCTGGTACTTATACTATTTGCCTTACAGTGACTAATGATTGTGGTGAAACAACAACATGTCAGGATGTTACTTTTTCGGCCATATTACAAATTTCAAGTGATCAAAGCAACCTAACTTGCCATAATACCCAAGATGGTACAATCGAATTGTCTGTCTTAGGTGGTCTAGCACCAATCACTGTTAGTTGGACAGGTCCAGATGGGTTTACATCAACAG
>JBBRJL010000172.1:0-5946 GCA_038219375.1 Chitinophagales bacterium
AATAAAATATTCCATTCGACTTGTCAGCTTCAAAACATATAATAATACGAGTCACAAACGATAAAATATTCTTTAATGAAAATTTGTCTATTGCCTTGTCGGCTACAAACCTTCCATGTGGCGAGTTCAAATTTGTAGAAAACCGAACCATTTTTTGGCAGGTAGACATGGTCTCATATGATAAGACAGATGCAGCATTGACCATAAGGGTTATTAACTACAGACCTGCTAAATTGGAAGAATTCAAACTACAAAAACCTAAAGCTGAAATTAAAAAGATATATTTCGTTGATTTATTTTGGCCAGCTTTTAATGCGGATTTGAGCTTTTATAAAAAGTCATCTTTTGCAACGTTATTAACAGAACAGATGCCAATGTTACCTGATTCAGAAGACGTATTAGTGCATCTCAATGTCAAAGTACCTTTTAATAAAGCTAGCTTTGGAATGGGTTTTGTTGAATGGCAGCAAAAATTTCATTGGAATTCTGAATGTCAGCAAGTTAGGATACACAATCCACATATTTTGCCTGAGTTTGAATATATAAAGTCATTTTTTAGCAAACATTTTAATAGCAGAACATTTGATGTATTGATGGTGGTAAATAAGAAAGGCAGAATGACCCAGAAAATTACGGCGACATCAAAGCAAATTGAAGACATCAAAGATGTAGCGATTGAGACATTAAAATTTGTGAAAACAGAAAGTCTCCGCAAGCCATCAAATTTTGTCAGAGACCTAGACAAATCCCTATTTACAGCCGATGATATTTTTAATACATTAGAAAAGAATGATCTAGGTACTTTTCCTATGTCCAATCAAGAGCTTTTCGATCAGATTATGACATGGAAAGATATCCGGAACAAAAAACAACTGGAGTACTTGGCGGGTAGTCTACACAACTTGGAAGGGAAAATAAGATTTACGATGACTCCCAATTTCGGTTTTTTGTTTTTTGTAAAAGGTAGCCAAATGGTTCATTACATCTGGGAAATGCTCAACACCAATGCAACATATATATGGAGTTTTGACCCAGCCTTGTGGTCAATAGACAGACAATTAAACAAAATGGAAGAAGTCATATCCTATATCAGAAACCAAGGTAGAGATGCTTATCTACGCAATGTTTCTCCTGAGGAAGAGATACTTTTCAGGAGAGTTCAGCACAAGGGCGCAAATTCGCAGTTGGTTGATTACTTTCCTAAATGGCGTAACTTTGTTAATGAATCAATAGTATAACCTATGACGATAGAAATAAAAACTAAGCCTTAAATCCAGCTTTCACACTGATATCCAACATAGCATCAATGCATTTTCTACCTTTCTCGATCACCCAATCTTCTAGGAGGATTTCAGGCAATTCATATTTCATGCTCAGATATAACTTCTCCATGGTATTGCGTTTCATGTGAGGGCAGTCATTACAGGCACAAGAATTATTAGGTGGCGCAGGAATAAACATTTTGTCAGGTGATGCAAGCTCCATTTGGTGCAGTATACCAGATTCAGTGGCTACGATAAAGGATGTAGCTTCATTATTTTGCGTATATTTGAGCAGTTGTGTAGTAGACCCTATGAAATCTGCAAGTTCTAGAATATGAGCTTCACACTCCGGATGAGCTATAAATTTTGCTTCAGGAAATCTATGGATTAATTTTGTAATTTTCTCATGAGAAAATATTTCATGCACCATGCAAGCACCATTCCACAAGACCATATCACGACCAGTTTTTTTGATGAGGTATGCTCCCAAGTTTTTATCTGGCGCAAAGATAATACCTTTATCTTCTGGGATGCTATTGATGATAGCTTCTGCATTAGACGATGTACAACAGATATCTGTCAATGTTTTGAGTTCTGCAGTACAATTTATATAACTAACTACTACGTGGTCAGGATATTTTTCTTTAAATTTTTTGAATAGTGGTGCAGGACAACTATCTGCTAGCGAACATCCAGCTTTTAAATCTGGTAAGACTACTTTTTTAGTTGGATTAAGCATTTTGGCGGTTTCTGCCATAAAGTGTACGCCCGCAAAAACGATTATATCTGCGTCTGTGCTTTCTGCTTTTTGAGACAACCCCAAACTATCTCCTATATAATCTGCTACATCTTGGATTTCAGATTCCTGATAGTAATGCGCAAGTATGATCGCATTTTTTTCCTTTTTCAACTTGTTTATTTCCGCGACTAGATCCAAAGTAGGATCTACTTCTATATCCAAATATCCGATTTTGTTTAAATCCAACTTTGCGTTTTCTAATACTTCTGTCATGATATTTTTACCTTATTTAGAATAATAAACGTAATAAAAACAATTAAAGTTTTATCTTTTTTACCCTGTCAAGTTCTCTTTTGTTATCTCGATCTTTGATGGTCTCTCTCTTGTCAAAAGATTTTTTGCCTTGAGCTAGAGCAACTTCAAGTTTTGCAAATCCTCGATCAGAGAAGTACAATCTGTAAGGTACAATGGTATATCCCTTTTCTGTGACCCTCCTTTCTAGTTTTTTTAGTTCCGCTTTTCTTAATAAGAGTCTCCTGTCTCTTCTTGCATCATGGTTATAAATAGTTCCGTGGTCATATTCGGCAATAAACATATTTTTTACTATCAAGTTGCCGTGGTCAAATAAACAGTAAGCATCATTTAGGTTGGCAAGTCCTTGTCTCAAAGCCTTTACTTCTGTACCTGTAAGGGCCAAACCAGCTTCATACTGTTGGATAAAGCTGAATTCAAACTTTGCCTTACGGTTTACTATCTCTTTTGTTACTAATTTTACACTCATCACTATATCAAATAAGTTCGCAAAGATAATGAATAATTAGGTGCGTTTTATAAAAAACTGTATTTTTGACACTCGATAATTTAATCAGTCTTCAATCCAATTTTGCATGAGAGCGATATTTTATTTTTACATCTATATTTTTATTGTGTTTAACATATCATCGTGTGTTCCTAATACGCAAACACAAAGCACAGAAATTAATGTCTCGCTGACGGATATTGAATTGCAAACCATCATTGACCTTCAGGACAAACAAGACCTAGCGGGTCTATACAAGTATTTCAGGAGTGAGAATCCTGCTTATAGGTATTATTCTGTTTTGGCCTTCAGTTCTATAAAAAATGACATTTCGAGTGATTCATTATTCAGAATGCTGAAAGATCCTGTTTTAGAAGTAAGGGCTGCGGCTGCTTATGCTTTAGGACAAACTGGTAATACTAAGATAACGGATAGAATAATTGCTGCTTTCAGTGGTAGGGATACCCTCGAAGTAGATAATATTTTTAATGCAAATATACTAGAAGCCGTTGGGAAAACTGGTAATGAATCAGATTTAAAAGCTATAGCTACTGTTAAGACATACAGGAGTACAGATACTTTTTTATTACTCGGGCAGATGAGGGCTATTTATAATTTTTCTTTGCGTAAAATTTTGGCAGATGAAGGTACATCCAGGGTTGTAGATTTATTATACCAAAAATCGATTCCATCAGAAGTAAGGACACTCGCTGCTAATTATTTAGGCAGAAATAAGAAATTAAACTTGAGTTTGTACAAAGTAAGGCTAATTGAGATATTCTCAAAGGAAGATGATCCAGATATTAGAATGTCACTTGCATTGGCGTTTGGTAATTCCAAAGATATTGACTTTTTGCCTGCGTTAAAATCAAGATTGATCACAGAGACAGATTACAGAGTAAAATGTAATATAGTAAGAGCCATGGCAAACTTTCCTTATGCAGACGTAAGAGACATTTTACTTTCTAATCTGAAAAATGACAATATCCACATCGCTTCAACTGCCGCTGACGCTATTATTATCAATGGTATAGTAGAAGACGTACCTGAATATGCGAGATATGATACAGTAGGGATTCCTTGGCAGGTCAGGGCCAAAATGAATGGAGCAGTTTTGACACACACAGCGCTATATTTTACAAAAAGTAAAACAGCATTTTCTCAAAGAATTCTTAAGAACATCAAAGAAAGTAGTGATGATTATTCCAAAGCAGCATACGTAAATGCATTGAGCAAAGATCCTTACAACTATGTTTTGTTAGGTCAACTGTATACAGAAGAGAAAAGTCAAATTGTAAAAATAGCTGCTCTTGATGGACTTGGAAATATTCTGCGCAATCCATTGTTTTTTAAAGCCTTTGGTAATGGTTTTGGTCGTGTAAAAGGTGAGATATTAGGTACTCTAATTAATGCTGTATCAAGTGGTGATGTGGGCCAAATAGCCGTTGCATCTACCATTCTCAAGGAGCCATCACTGATCTTCAAAGAATGGATTAAAGATCCTGCATTCATGAAAGAAGCATTGGGTAAACTTACATTACCAAAAGATATTGAGTCGTATAATGAATTAAAATCAGCCATCAGTTACATCGAAGGCACTTCTTTTACGCCTGAAGTTGTGAAGCATAATCATCCTATAGACTGGACATTTCTACAATTGAGTAGCGATACTACGGTAGCTGCCATCAAAACATCTCAAGGCCTCATAAGGGTAAAGTTAGATAGAATTAACGCACCTGCTACTGTAGCTAATTTTATAAATCTTGTGAATGAAAAGTTTTATAATAGTAAAATATTTCATCGGGTAGTACCGAATTTTGTAATCCAGACTGGTTGTCCTAGAGGTGATGGCTATGGGTCACTGGATTATACCATAAGATCAGAATTGCCCCAAAAATATTTTGATGATGAAGGATATATTGGGATGGCTTCTGCAGGTAATCACACAGAAAGTACTCAGTGGTTCATAACTCATTCCCCAGCGCCACATCTGAATGGAAATTATACCATTTTTGGTAAAGTCGTTGAGGGAATGGATATTGTGCACAAGATTCAGGTTGGGGATAAGATAACTGAAATAATTTTAGTGAAATAATAAGGAAGACTGTCATCTTCCACAAATAGTATTTTTGGATTGACTTTGTAGTTAAAAACGGTCACTTTGTCTATTAATGAAAGGTTTTATATTGAGAAAAATAAAATAACTATACTTTTGCGTCGTTAACACTATTAACGATTAGATTTAGTTTAAAATTTCAAAAAAAATATATAAATAAAATTATGAATGTGTCCTTAAGATTACCACTTTTAATGCTGCTGATGTGCATCTTTACAAAAAACTATACTCAAAATTCTGTCCTTAGTGGATATATCAGCGACATCAGAAATGGTGAAAAAATAATCGGGGTCAATATTTACATTCCTACTTTGGATATAGGTACAGTGACCAATAATTTTGGGTTTTATTCACTTACGGTGCCGAGTGCAGAAAATGTTGAAATTTCTTATTCCTATATCGGGTACAAAACAGTAACTAAAGAGCTTAATCTTACTAAGGATGTCAAACTTAATATCGATATCGATCCAGCCATCGAACTAGAAGTCATAGAAATCACTGCTGAAAAATCCAGAAAAATAGAACGAGAGACGCAAATGAGCGTCGCTGAAATTCCAATCCAACAGATCAAAAAAGTACCAGCTCTCCTTGGCGAAGTAGATGTATTGCGTGTATTACAGCTTTTACCCGGAGTGCAATCAGGTGGTGAAGGTCAGAGTGGATTTTATGTTCGAGGCGGAAGTCCTGACCAAAACCTTATTCTACTCGACGGTGTGCCTGTCTATAATGCATCACATCTTTTTGGCTTCTTTAGCGTATTCAATTCTGATGCTATCAAGGATGTCAAACTGATCAAAGGCGGTTTTCCTGCTCGATATGGTGGAAGACTTTCCTCTGTACTTGAGATAAATATGAAAGAAGGTAATAATAATGAGTTTCATGGAAATGTGGGTGTAGGACTCGTGGCTTCGAAGTTTACTCTAGAAGGACCTATCTCAAAGGGGAAAACATCATTTCTCCTCTCAGGGCGAAGGACATATGTAGACGTATTGGCTAGACCATTTATAAAAAGCGAGTTTGAAAATTCAGG
>JBBRJL010000173.1:0-5934 GCA_038219375.1 Chitinophagales bacterium
CCTTAGAATCTTAGTCACATTGTCATCACAAAGGTAATAAAAAAAAGGCCAACCTGAAGATGGTTGGCCTTTGTTGTTGTTGGTTTAACAATTACAGGTTCATGAACGTATTCATATTTTATTTAATACAATAATCATACCAAACTAGAATTTAAAGCCCATAGTGAGCAATAATCTTGATGGTGTGTCTGCAAATGCATATTCTTGACCGTTGATAGTCACATGATCACCAAATTTATCTAGATTACCTTCAAAATTTAGATCCATTCTCAGTTTCCAAATATCTAGACCTACACCAGCTTGCCATCCATAACTCCCTGTTCTAAATCTCTGGTCATAACCCTTATAATCCACCACATCAGTAATGCTGTTGATGAAGAGATGACCGACTACGCCACCTTGAAAACGTAGGACACCGAGTTTTATACCCGCCATGACAGGTATGTCTAATTGATTGTACTTCTCATTTTTTATCTTGGTGAATGCGCCCGATTCACCATACTCTTTGATATCATAAGTGATCCTATTGGAATTAAATAGTATCGCGGGTTCTAGATATACGCCTAGTAAGGTGAGTCTAGTGTAAATACCAAAATGATGGCCGTAACCTGCATTTTTGATATTCCATTCCACCTTGTTGCCACCGCTATTGACTAAAAAACTTTCGTTTGCTAGGTCGTAAGAACTTAATCCTGCCTTGATTCCAAATTCTATCTGTGCAAATGACATTGCTGAAATAAGCAGACATATTAAAGAAAAAATCGAACGTTTCATATATTTAATTTTTATTTTTATTGAAATTGTCATATGGAATTCGCATGAAAATAATCATCGAGGTTTGTGTGTCAGGAAGATGGTTCATGCTCATTTCATATCTATAATTATTTAAAAGGATGTTCAGGGTTGATAAAGTAATAAAAATATTTGCCAAGTAAATCCACTCGATAACGTATTAATGCCTTAAAAATGGTTAATATTGCATCATTTTTAACGTAAGTTTAACCGACTAAAATTAGCTAACGGCTATTTTTTGAATCTGAATGGACGTATAATGCTGATTATTATGATTTAATTTATTAATTATAATTGTAATGTATCAAAAAGAGTGCCGAGATGAATATTAAAGATGTAACATTTATAGCAAGTTATCAAAAAGAGAGTGCTTGCCCCAAAGACGGAAGACCAGAATTTGCTTTTATTGGTAGATCCAATGTAGGTAAATCTTCTCTCATAAATATGCTCACAAACAAAAAAGGCCTCGCTAAAGTCTCAGTCACTCCCGGTAAAACACAACTCATCAATCTATTTGAGATAAATCAAACTTGGTATCTCGTAGATTTGCCAGGTTATGGATATGCACGTACATCAAAGGATACCAAAAAAGGTTTTCAAAAGATGATAAGCGACTACCTCACCGATAGGACTTCACTCGTGACGGCTTTTATACTTATAGATTGTAGACACGAATTACAAAAGATAGATAAAGAATTTATAGAATGGTGTGGAGAAAATGAAGTACCATTCAATTTAGTATTTACAAAAGCTGATAAATTAGGAAAAAATGTACTCCATTCCAATATTTCCAATATCAAAAAAGAGCTTTTGAAGACCTGGCAAGAATTACCACAAAATTTTGTCACGAGTTCGGAGACAAAAGAAGGTAAAGATGAGATATTAAAATTTATTTCTGATGTCATGGTCGAGATCAATACTTCAAAATCAGAAAATCCCTTATGACCCAAATATTTTCGCACTTAATACCTAAAATAGACGATTGGCCTGTCGCAAGATTGAGTAGAGATCGAGCAACTTTTGTGCAAAAATTAAATGTTTTTGTCTATGACCAACTTATGAAGACCCACGATGGCAATCTGAATGAATTGATCACAAAAACCATTTACCTCGAAAACCAAAGAATCAAAATAAACCCTTGGAAAGTCGATCCTGCAGATGATAAAATCTACTGGAAAAACATGGGGACCGATCTCGAAAATTCTTTATCGAGAGAGGATAAAGATGAAGTAGAAACACAGTTGATAAAACGTATTATCAATAGATACAACGAAGAAATTGTAGGCCACTTTATGCCTAAGACTTTTTTGTTTTCGCGCATTTTTCTAACTTCTTTTTTCAAACGACTATTCGGAAGTTATTTTAGTGGTCAATGGAGATGGGGCAGCAAAAAAGCCCTTCAACAAAGGATAAAAGTACAAGGAAATGTGGCATTAATGCGCTCACTTTTCCAACAAGGTACAGTCGTAGTTCTGCCTACCCACTATTCTAATCTAGATTCTATCATGGTAGGATATGCCATCGATACCAATGTGGGACTGCCTTCCTTTTCTTATGGCGCAGGACTCAATTTGTACAATGTAGAGATAGTTGCTTATTTTATAAACAGACTTGGCGCATTCAGAGTAGACAGAAGAAAGAAAAACCCAATCTACTTGGAGTGTTTGAAATCAATGACTGGTTATTCTTTACTAGAGGGCGTCAATTGTATATTTTTTCCAGGAGGTACTAGATCTCGTAATGGACAGACAGAAGATAAGTTGAAACTAGGTTTGATCAGCTCTGTCATCGAAGCCCAAAGATTGCACTTGGAGCAGGGTGAAGACAAAAAAATATTTGTAGTACCACTCAATATAGGTTACCACTTTGTACTAGAAGCATCACAATTGATAGATCAGCATCTGCAAAGTGTGGCTAGAGAAAAATATGTGCGATCCAAAAAAGCTGGCCCAAACATAGGCGATATTTGGAGATTTATCAAAGATTTGTATACTAGGGATTCTGAAGTTTACATGTCTTTTGGCGACCCTATGGATGTATTTGGAAATAAAGTAGATAATGATGGGGTAAGTCATAATAAATTCGGTCAAAAGGTAAATATAGAAGATTACTTCACCTTTGATGGTCTACTTTCTGGCAATAGTCAACGAGAAAGTGTGTACGCCAAGATGCTAGGAGAATGTGTAGTATCGTCATATCGTAAGTTCAATACCATTTTGTCAAGTAATATTGTTTCGTTTGTCGCTTTCCACTTAATTTATCAAGAGTTTCATGATATAGAATTTATTACTTTAATCAACCAAAAAAACCAAAAGTATACCATAGAATACTCAGTTTTTGAAGAAAAAGTTGATGAAGTTATTAATATAGTCAAGCAAATGGCGGCACAAGGTACTGCTACACTTTCTGATGAAAATTGGGATGACAAAAAAGAAATAATTTCTGAAGGACTCCGCAAATTGGGTATTTATCATGCAGTAAGAGTACTAGAGAAAAAAGAAGATAACAAAATTGTTTGCGCTGATTTAAAATTGTTGTATTTTTACCACAATAGATTGATTAATTATGATTTGGAGTCAGCCTTGGGTTGGGTGAAAGTTTAATATGAAGTAAATAATAATAATTTGAATTATATCATTTTTGATTTGGAAGCATCATGCTGGCTAGGAAGGCCACCACACGGTCTCAATGAAGTCATTGAGATAGGTGCTGTAAAGGTCAATGATTATAATGAAGTTGTATCCATCTTTAGTAAATTTATAAAACCTACAGTCAATCCCATTTTGTCTGACTTCTGCAAAAGACTTACCTCTATCTCACAAGAAGATGTCGACAAAACCAGGACATTCCCATTTATTATCCAGGATTTTATGGATTGGATAGGGATAGAAGAAGATTTTGTACTGATTTCTTGGGGTAAATATGATAAACAACAATTGATCCAAGACTGTGAATTACACAAATTAGAGACAGAATGGCTTGAATATCATTTTAATCTCAAACCTGCCTATCGTGCACTCAAAGACCTGAAAGATGAACCCGGACTCAAAAAGGCAGTCAAGCTCGAAGGTTTTGAATTTACAGGAATCCACCATAGAGCCATATCAGATGCCGAAAATACCGCCAAGATCTTTATTAAGTATTTTAAGGAATGGTCTGTCGGTTGATATCAAATTAATTTTATTACAAGGGAGATGCTGAACTTTAATTTTAGAAATTTTGTATTTTCTACATAAAGAATTACTCAAATCCAGTAAATCGACCAGAAGTAATTATATTGCCATTAGCGTCCAAGATCTGAAAGATAAATATATTATTAAGATACACAAAAGGCGTACTTGCAAAAGTATTTTTTTCGGAAATATCAATAAAAAAATGATCATCAGTGGTATGTATGGTGTTACCATATTTACCATTGATATCATAAAATATTAATGTATGTCGGGTGTTATTTTTATTTTCAAAAAAGATTTTACCTAGCGTTTTGATGGGGTGCGGTACCACTTTGTAATTGTTTTCGTTCAGAGCGATAAAGTCTATTCCTAGTGCGGGTTCTGTCTTGCCTGAAAAACCTAGTTCTAGGACATAATAATTTGTTTTGCCGGGTACAGGATTTTCATCAATAAAGGTATAAGTTTTGGGTTCGCCGAGGCTGCCACATACTTCTCTCAATTCACCAATGACCTTAGGTTCTTCACCCCTTTCTGTACTCCTGAGTATACCTGTACCTATGCAGGTACTGCCTTTTGACATGGTCCAAGTGAGTATTACTCTGTCCCTATCTTTATATACTTTGAAATCATCGAGTAAATAGTGAAATTGCGCTGACAATAGTTGGCATGTCAACCAAAGACCAAGAGTAATTAATGTTCTACGGTACATAATTGTTTTTTAGTGTCTGTATGTTAAGCAAACCGTATTTTTATATTTTTTGTTGTATTTTTATTGGGCATTAACAATTGGGGAGACTATGAGATGATTTGGTTTTAGTGGATTAGCAAGCTTTGATTTCAATATTTTATATCCTTTTTCAAATGAATTTTGAGATCAATAATAAGCTATATTGATAATGAGATAAAAAGGGGATGAGTTCGTGTATATAACAAAATGCACAAATTTTATTTCCTAAAGCCCAAAGAATTATTCAGTGAAGTCGCTTTGAGAGGACCAAGTGATAATGATGATGGAGAGAGCAATTTTGATGAAAATAAAACAAACTTTATCCTTGAAGATATTCAGGAAATACTGACCAATGTCCAGTTGAGCACGATGGGTAATGATAGTGAGGAAGACTTAAAAAATGTCGTGAAAATCCTGATGATATTTTGTTTATAAATGCTAGCAACAAACTTGAGAAAGTGAAGACTCAAAATATATTAGCTCAAGAACATATAGATAAAATCGTAGATACTTATCGCAAAAGGGCAGAAACGGAAAAGTATAGCAAAAAACAACGCTTGGAGAAATAGCTGTCAACGATTACAACCTAAATATACCAAGATATGTAAATACCTTTGAAACGGAAAAATTGATAGACATAGAAGCTATAGCTCATGAGATAAAGGCATTGGATAAGCGGAAGCAAGATACTGATGAGACTATTGCTGGATTTTGTAAGAAATTAAGGAATGTTTGGTGTTGGCTTGTCGTAATGAGCGGAATCAAGCATATTATTTTCCATTCCATACGTTTTAGAAAACACCCCCTTATAATAAGTTGCTACCAAGACCAGTTGCGATTTATCAAATTTTGGACATAACGTGCCGTTTGCTTATCCTTTGCAAAATAAAAAGAGAGGCAAAGCCGACTCTTAAGTAAAGACAAATTGTTTCCCGATTTAATTTGTCCCCGGAGCACCTTTACTGTTTTCTGTAATTTAGCGACAGATGCGTGAATGATGTAACTTCTTCATTTTATTATGTAACGCTAACTCCATTCGATAACTACACCTTTGTGGCTTGGGTTATTAGTTGCAATTTAAAATTAAAAATAAATTTCATGGAACAGGAACACAATCAAAATATGAAAAAATTTATCGAAATGGTAAAAGATTCGAAAGTTTGTATGCTCATCACTAACGAAAAAAATGCAGAAAATTTATCTGGTAGACCAATGAGTATAAGCAAAATTGATGATGATGGG
>JBBRJL010000174.1:0-5933 GCA_038219375.1 Chitinophagales bacterium
TAAATCAGTTACAGATTTTTTTGAAAGTCGTTCAGAATCAGAGTGTTACTAAGGCAGCTGAGGATTTACACCTCACTCAACCTGCTGTTTCTATACAGCTCAAAAATTTTCAAGATCAATTTGATATTCCTTTGACAGAAGTAGTAGGGCGAAAAATTTATATCACAGATTTTGGAAAGGAGATAGCAGAAGCTGCTGAAAACATCATCAATCAGGTGTATGCTATTAATTATAAAACACTAGCATTTAAAGGTCAATTAACAGGAAAGCTCAGAATTTCAGTTGTATCTACAGGTAAGTATGTCATGCCATATTTCCTCACTGAGTTTATGAACCAACATCCTGGGGTAGAATTATTGATGGATGTAACTAACAAAAACGAAGTTATCAAAAGTCTTGAAAGTAATGAAGTTGATTTTGCACTTGTTTCGGTTCTACCTCATAATCTTAATATTTACAAAATGGATTTACTACAAAATAAATTGTTTTTGGTAGGAAGTCTCAAAACAAAATTTAAAAAGGGATTGAAAATTGCCGAAATATTTAAAGACTTGCCACTGATATTTAGGGAGAAAGGTTCAGGAACAAGACATACGATGGAACATTTTTTTACTGATAATAACATTTCCATTTTAAAAAAGATGGAATTGACATCAAATGAAGCCGTAAAACAAGCAGTATTGGCAGGACTTGGCTATTCCATTATGCCATTGATCGGTCTCAGAAATGAACTTCATAATGATCAATTACAAATCATACCAATCAAAGGGCTACCCATTACTACAACATGGAGTTTGATATGGCAAAAAGAGAAAAAACATTCACCAGTGTCCGTGGCATTTTTAAAACACTTGGAAAGCAAAAAAGAAAATATAGTACATGAAAAATTTTATTGGTACGAGCAATATTAGTAAAATTGTTTGTTTAACGAACTAAGACCAAGATAATGGTAATTATGTTTCGGTAATTAAAACTCAAGTCGTCCCTTTAAGGAATGATAGTAGCGTGCTGCAAATAATGCCTTTCTTTATCCCCAACCCCTAGAGGTGATTTCTGCCCACTTCATCAACAAAAAACTTACCACTAAAATATCAGTAAAACTATTTATTTAACATATTCCATTAACGAAGCTTGTATTATACCAATGGTACATAAAATTGGTATTACATGATTTAAGGAGCTTAAACTTTTGGGTTTTATCATTCATGGATTGCACATATCGCAATACATAGCATCCTCTTCATTTTTGCCGTTAGGGTATTTATGATATTTTATAAATGAGCATTTCATACACTCATAAACCAAACTTAGGATACTGTTAGTAGGAAATTGACAAATTTCACAAGGTAATCCTCTTATGGTATCCGTAACTCCGAAACCTGGCGTATCACATTCAGGGCAACAACTATTTATCTTATCGATTAAATTTTTTGTTGTTTTTTCAATGACGGTCATACGTGTAGGGTTATACATGGCGCGCATATCGGTTTCTATATAAGCTTCGCCATAAGTATTCATAAAATAGTTATAATAACTTAAGAGTTGATCATATGATTGAATACCTTTTACAATTTCAATGAATTTTTTTTTGGATCTTCGAATGATCAATCTGTGAGAAGGAAATCTTGTTTTCTCACAAAACTCATTAAGTTCCACCGTGGAGTTTATGGAATTACCATAAAAATTTGTTTCACTACTTTGTTCATGTACAACGATTTCTAGATTATTTTTATAATCCATCAAACAAAGTATCTCCACATTAATATGGATAAAAGGCAATGCAGGGTGCGGAAAAAACGAACCTTCACTGGCAACGATTAGATCACATTTAGTAGCCTTTGAAGCCATAAGACATTTGTTTCTTACAGTGGTCAAAGGATCATCTTTGCGTTCTATTTCACCAGTGAAGGTCCCTAGTATATCTGTGTCGAGACTTGAATCAGTAAAACATTTGACACCCAACACTTTTTCGAGTAATGGAGCTATCACGCGTTCCTTATGATGTTTGGTAGCAATAAGCAGCGCTCTACCTTCAAACATTTTATTAATCAACAAAGGCAATGTGGACTTCTGAAGTGATGATCAATTTTTTATTCATTGATTCCGCTTGGGTAAGCAAGCTTTCTATTTTTTTTATACATTGCTTTAGTTCGGGAATTCTTTTATTTGATGTGGCATCTTCTTTACCCAATCTCTCCTGCGCACTAAAATTTTTCAATTCGTGAAATTGAATTTTAGCAGAGAATACATTCATTAGAATACCTTTTGCTTCATCAAGTCCAAACTTACCATCAATAAGTGTTAATTTTTCTGAAATATTCATTTATTACTAATTTATTGATTTTCTAATTTTATTTGCACGTCAATATTTATTTGTCCCGCACAACTATCTATGTACTTTTTTAGTTCCATCAAGTCTTGCTGGAGTCTTTTTATTTTTGACTCTCTATACTTGATATCTTCTTCAATACTTGTATTATAAATTTTATTTTCATGAAATTTCACTTTTAACATCACCATTTGACTCAAAAGTTCAAATGAATCAAAGGGACTAAAACTGCCTTGTATTAATGGAATATTCATTTTTGTATTGTTTAAAATATTGGAGAATTTCGAACTAATAAGGTACGAAGTTTACTTTGCAAAAAAAGTATGATCTGTTTATTGACCTTGACCTAATGAATACCCATCTTTACCATCAAAAGCATAAAGATTTTCAGTTTTTATGGTATCAATATTTTCAACTATGGCATTATTTAACAATACTACAATATCAGATTTACCGAATTGGCTACCTGCAACAGTTTTGAATCGACATCTCCAGTGATCCGTACAGAAAGTCTCTGAAAATCCATCAGGCCAAACTTTTATGCCTCTATTAGTAATCATGGATAACTTGATATTGGGCGTTTCTAACTTTCTAATTATGTCAGCCAAAGTATCTGGGTCTGTCCCATTCCAATGAACAAAAATATCTACCCCTTTCAGCTCTTTATTGGCAGCTGGCTTACGTGTGTAAGTAGGAAGGTTTAAGGCTTGATTGTTGGCATATGATACAGATTTTAGAATGTTAGGCTTGTTGCCAAGGTTGGCAATGACAGCCTGAGCGAATTCTTTTGTACCTAGTTTTTGTTTGCTTGTACCTTCTTTAAATATATCATAGGTATGGATTCCATCTTCTAGGGTCCTCAGCCAAGCATTCTGCACTTTTTCAGCTACTGGTGATTGACCGATATGGTTGAGCATCATGATGGCTCCTTGCAGTAAGCCTGACGGATTGGCCATATTTTGACCCGCTCTTCTAGGAGCTGAACCATGGATTGCTTCAAACATAGCACACTCTTCACCAATATTTGCGGAACCTGCCAATCCTACTGACCCCGTGATTTGGGCAGCTACATCACTTAACACATCACCATACAAATTTGGCATTACTATGACATCAAATGCTTCGGGCGTATCTGCCATTTTTGCTGCTCCTATATCTACGATCCAATGCTCATTTTCTATATCTGGATATTCAGCAGCTATTTCGTCAAAAACTTGGTGAAATAATCCGTCTGTTTGTTTCATGATATTATCCTTAGTAAAGCATGTCACTTTTTTACGGTTTTGTTGTTTTGCATACTCAAAAGCGTATCTGACTATTTTTTCACAGCCTGGGCGACTGATTAATTTCAAGCATTGGACGACTTCATCCGTTTGCTGGTGTTCGATACCTGCGTAAAGGTCTTCTTCATTTTCCCTTACGATCACCATATCCATGATAGGATGTTTGGTACTTACGAATGGATGCAAACTCATACATGGTCTCACATTGGAATACAGACCAAGAAATTTGCGCGTGGTCACATTCAGACTTTTGTAGCCTCCTCCTTGTGGTGTAGTGATGGGTGCTTTTAAGAAAATTTTATTTTTCCTAATGATGTCCCAAGATTCTGCTGCTATCCCCGCAGTGTTGCCTGCCAAATATACTTTTTCACCTACTTCTATCTCATCGATCTCAATTTGAGCACCTGCTGCTTTTATAATTTCGATGGTGGCATCCATTATCTCAGGCCCTATGCCGTCGCCTTTAGCTACTGTTATTCTTGTCATTCTGTTTGATTATTTTATTTATTTGGTTTGTTAAAATATTAATCAATTAAATAGGGAACTTTGCCATCTGTGATGATGACTTTACCATTCGACGACTTAGCCAATTCTATAAAAGCTTCTATACTTCTGACTTTTATTATTTGATCTGTCAATCCTTCAGACAAAATTATTTGTGCATCTCTAGTGCCTTTTGCTGCTATGATTTTACGCTCAGCTTCGAGTTTTTCCTGCTCGAGTATGAAGACCATTCTCATTGCATTTTGCTCTGCTTGTAGTTTTTGTTCGATGGAACTTGTCAATCCTGAAGGCAACTGAATACTTTTCATCAATACAGCTTCTACAATGATACCTTGCTCAAGGAGAGTTAAGTCCATTTTCTCTTTTATGGCTTGTTCGATTTCAGATCTCATGCCAGAATGCATGTCTTTTGCAAAAAATTTAGAACAAACATCAGCAGCTGCGGATCTAAATACATTTGAGATGATGGTTTCATACCCCATACCAATATTAGCTATGACCTTTGGGACACTTTTCTTTTCTATTCTATAGAGGATAGATATTTGGGATTGCACGCTCATACCTTCTTTGCTGGGTAAGCTAAGCGAAAGCTCAATGTCACTGATTTGGATATTTGTCTTTACTACTTTAGTTGTGAGAGGGTTAAACCAAACCAAACCCTCATCATAACTTTTGTTAGAAAGTTTACCTAATCGTTGTTTCACTCCTATTTCGCCCGGCCTTACCACAGCGCAGCTCATAAATTGGATAATTACCAAAATACTAAATATATACTTTATCATTTTATGTTGTTTAAATTGTTATCAATTATGGCACAAAACTATGAAATATTAGTTATTATCAATATTTATCTTTATTATGGTAATCATAAATTTATTTTATGTATCCGATTTGACGCACATAAAATTTGTAGCGCATTCCAAAAAATCTTAAGCATATTCTGAATCAAATCTTTCTCAAAAAACGACATACCTAGATTTAGCTATTGTACACCTTAATTTATTTCCTTACTTTTGTCATTGTAATACGTTTAATTATTTTGAATATGTATCGACTTTTAAAAATAGACGTTTATTTCCTTATCAAATAACCTAAAATCACCAATCTTATGTCCTTGAGAATATTAGCCATAACTTTCGTTTCATGTTTTATTTTTTTCTCTTGTGAAAAAGATGAAAATAAAGTAGAAGAAAAACCAATTTTAACTTTACTAAACCAACAATCTATTGTCATTGACACATCTATAGCGTCAGTAGAATGGATATATGGATTTAAGTTTACCACAATTGCAGATGGAAAAATTAGAGGTCTTGGTATGAAACTGCCAAAACAAGGATCGTATAAAGCTAAACTTTGGAATCTCGATAGTGGCACCTTGTTGAAAGAAGAAATCATAACAGTAAATGTTGCCCACGCAGAAGTTTTTAATACAATATCAGAAATATCTGTACAAAAAAATACCAATTTGGGCGTGTCAATAGAAGCTGACTCCTTCTATAAAATCAGAAAATCTAATAATAGCGATTTCACCTTTCCTATAGAATCTGGGAATATCAGGATTTTATCTTATCACGAGTCCAAAGTATCTGAAAACGTCTCAGGTAAGTTTCCGTCATCGACCATGAATGATGAAATGTCGCCTTGCATTGATGTAATCTTTATCGCAGAATAAACTAAAACATTTGCCAATCCATCATCAAAACAACTTGTATAAACTTCGATTGTCACTTCTTTTAGGCATTTTATGTCTATTTATCACCACTATTTATGGGCAACAAAAGATAGTAGACTCCTTATTGATCGTCGAGTCAAAATTA
>JBBRJL010000175.1:0-5929 GCA_038219375.1 Chitinophagales bacterium
ATCAAATGGATTTTTGAGATGGTAGATGAGTTAGGTACAAATAACCCAACCAAAGATCAAATTAGAAAATATATCAACGATACTCTGGCAGATGGCAAAGTAGTACCAGGCTATGGACATGCTGTATTGAGACAGCCGGATCCAAGATTTATTGCTCAAAAAAGATTTGCAGAAGATAATATCAAGGACGACCCAATAGTTCAGATAGTGTGGGATTTATTTGAATTGGTCCCTGAAATACTTGGAGCTTTAGGTAAAGTAAAAAATCCTTGGCCTAACGTAGATGCACATTCAGGCGCACTTCTAGTACATTACGGTCTTAAAGAATACAATTATTATACCGTATTATTTGGTGTATCGAGAGCACTGGGAGTATGTGCTGGCCTTTGTTGGGATAGAGCGCTAGGATTACCGTTGGAAAGGCCAAAATCAATCACAACCGATTGGCTCAAAAAGTTTATTGCTAACAACTAAATATAAATAACAAAATGAATTTTCCAAAGGACTTAAAATATACCAAGGAACATGAATGGATTCGTGTGGATGGTGATCACGCTTATGTAGGAGTTACTGACTTTGCACAGAGTGAACTCGGAGAGCTTGTGTATGTAGAAGTAGAAACAGTAGGTGAAACGATAACTAAAGATGAAATTTTTGGTACAGTAGAAGCAGTCAAAACAACTTCTGACCTTTATATGCCGGTATCAGGTGAAATACTTGAGTTCAATAGTAAGCTTGATGAAACAGACGGCGATAATCCAGGTCTCATCAATGAAGATCCATACGGAGACGGCTGGATTGTAAAGATCAAATTGACAAATCCATCAGAACTGGATGGTTTATTGGATGCTGATGCTTATACTGCATTGGTTGCCTGATCAAATGCGGATAAAAATAAAGAAGGTAGCTTATCGATAAGACAAGTTGCCTTTTTTTTTTGAGTTCTGTTTAGAAAATATAGTATTCGAGGTAACCTCTGATTTATAAATCGTTTTCTTTACACACAACAAACTTATCTTTTTCATGAATATAGGCGTCAATGCAAGGGTACTTACTTCTGAAAATATGGAAGGTGTAGCAAGATATATTTATGAGACTACATTAAGCATGGCCTTTGCCCATCCAGAAGATAGATTTATTTTATTCTTTGACAGAAAAGTGAATGTAAACTTTTATTTTCCTTCCAATGTCTCAAAAGTTATTGTGCCAGTACAAGCTAGGGATCCTATTTTATGGTATATTTGGTTTGAAATTTTGATTCCTATTTACCTTAGAAGCTACAAAATTGATGTTTTTTACTCTGGCGATGGTAGTTTGAGCCTTAGGTCTGATGTTCCTACACTTTTAGTGACGCATGATCTTGCTTATCTTTATTATCCGGATTATATACCCCAAAGGCACTTGTCGTACAATCAAAAAAACGTTCC
Organism: Chitinophagales bacterium; assembly: GCA_038219375.1. Classification (GTDB taxonomy): domain Bacteria; phylum Bacteroidota; class Bacteroidia; order Chitinophagales; family Saprospiraceae; genus OLB9. Next base: position 1,428 of record JBBRJL010000175.1, read on the forward strand.
AAAATTTCACCAAAAAGCGTCTTCCATTATTACGGTTTCAGGATACGTCAAAAATGATGTGATAAAAAACTTCGATATTCATCCTTCAAGAATCAATGTTGCCTACAATGCCATAAATCCTAGTAAATTATCTGTTATAGTTAAGAATATTGATGATAATAATAAAACTATAAATCACCCATACTTTATTTATGTGGGTTCGCTACATCCCAGAAAAAACATTATAAATCTTATCGATGCTTTCAATGCATTTAATGCAGATATAAATAAGGATTATAAACTGGTTTTGGCAGGAAGGTTGGCTTGGAAGTCAGATGATATAAAGCATAAAATCGAAGCGTCACCAGATGTAATATTTTTAGGGACAATATCTGAGCAAACTAAAAACAGGCTTATTTCTGAGTCCGAAGCTTTAGTATATATATCTGTTTTTGAAGGTTTTGGTATTCCTATTATTGAAGCTATGAGCCTTGGAGTTCCCGTGATCACTTCATCGGTAACATCAATGCCTGAAGTGGCAGGTGATGCCGCTTTATTAGTAGATCCATTTGATATCAGATCTATTGTAGCAGCTATGGCAAATTTGGCAAATAATGGGACCTTAAAATCAGACTTAATAAGGAAGGGTCATGAAAGATATCAATATTTTAACTGGGAAAAAAGTGCGAGCATTATCTATGAAGAACTATTGAAAATCAGAAATATCAAGGATAAGGTATTTGTATAAAATAAAAAAATAAATATGATGATATAGAATCATGTTATAAAATTTATTAGTGTATTTTTGTCGTGATTTTATTAATTTGCTTTTCTTAGATTTTCAATATATATTATGTCAAAAAAGGTATTAATTATAACATTAATAATCATCGGACTTCATAACCTAATGATTGGACAAACACCGAAAGAGATAACGGTAGAGTTAAGTGTCAATACACAAATCAATCCTGCCACGATTACTCTTAACTGGGTACCTAGCAACCTAGCCACACAGCATCAATTGTTTAGAAAACTAAAATCTGGAGTTACGTGGGGAGCAATACTTTCCACTCTTTCTGGATCCGCTACACAATATGTGGACAATAATGTAATAGAGGGTATTTCTTATGAATATCGAGTTATCAGATCTGGCTCAGGATTTACGGGATATGGATATATAAATGCAGGGGTGAATATTCCAGCAGTAGAAGATCGAGGAGGTCTTATTTTATTAGTTGATAATACTATTTCAGATAGTCTTTCAGAGGAAATTAAAAGGTTGGAAAATGATTTAATCGGTGATGGATGGTCACTAACGAGACATGATATAGCGCGCAATGAACCAGTAGTAAATGTTAAAAATATAATTAAAGAAACTTATGATAAAAATATATCCAATACTAAGGCAGTTTTTTTACTTGGTCATATTCCTGTACCTTATAGTGGCAACCTAAATCCTGATGGACATCCAGACCATCAAGGTGCTTGGCCTGCAGATGTTTATTATGCTGATATGAATGGAAATTGGACAGATCTTGGTATAAATAATTCTATTGCATCTGACGAAAGAAATATAAATACCCCTGGCGATGGGAAATTTGATCAAACAGTATTGCCTAGTGATGTAGAATTGCAAATAGGTAGAGTGGATCTTTCTGAAATGCCTGCATTCGCAATGTCAGAGATAGCGTTACTGCGAAGCTATTTGGATAAAGATCATGAATACCGACATAAAAAGTTTAAACCAGAATATCGTGCAGTAATTGATGATAATTTTGGTTATTTCTCTGGGGAGGCATTTGCCCACAGTGGATGGCGCAATATAGGTCCGTTGGTAGGATCCGAGAATATTGAATCGGGAGACTATTTTACTGCAATGAAGGATAAAAGTTACCTTTGGTCCTATGGATGTGGTGGTGGATCATATACAAGTGCTGGCGGAATCGGCACTACCACTAATTTTGCTTCATCTGATTTGCAGGGTGTTTTCACAATGTTATTTGGAAGTTACTTCGGTGATTGGGATAATATAAATAATTTTCTCAGAGCGCCACTTGCCCAAGGCAAAACACTCACCAATATCTGGGCAGGACGACCTCATTGGGTCCTACATCATATGGGATTGGGAGAAAATATTGGTTATAATGTCAAGCTTACTCAAAATAATAATTCGTTGTATCATAGTAACTTTGGTGCAAGATTTATACACATAGCGCTAATGGGTGATCCTACACTGAGAAATGATGTGGTAGCTCCTGTGGGTAATTTGCAGACCTCTGTTAATGAAAAGGATGTGCTTTTGACTTGGAATGCTTCAACGGATACGGTATTAGGATATTATATTTATTCCAAAAATGATACCTTTCCAGAATTCATGAGACTCAACGAAAACCCAATCAAAGATACTAGCTATACAGATATGTGTATTTTATATCCTGGAACATACACTTATATGGTTCGCGCCATAAAATTAGAAACCACGCCGAGCGGTACTTATTATAACCTTAGCCAAGGTGTCTTCGATAGTGTGAGGTATGAAAACTATTTAATTGTCAATGCAGAGGTAGAATATAGCCAAGTAGGAAATGAAACTTGGTTCAATAATAAATCGACCAATGCGACAGAATATTTATGGAATTTTGGAGATGGAAACTTTAGTACTGATGTAAACCCTAAGTATAGTTTTATGACGGGCAATCATGAAGTAATCCTTATTGCATCCAATGAATGTCATTCGGATACAATATTTTTGACTTTAAGTATCTTATCTAATACGGAGGATGAACTAGATCGAATTGCTATATATCCAAACCCTACCAATGGTAAAGTTACGATATTTGGCCCAGAGTCTGGTTCGTATAAAGTTGGTGTTTATAATATGCTGGGCACAAAGATAAAGGACATAATTTCGACTTCTGGAGAATTGGTAATTGATTTGTCCACTTACCCAAAAGGAAATTATACCATAAGGGTAGAAAGCAGACAAGGGGTAAAATCGGTTAAGCTTGTTTTATTGGAATAATTCTAGCTGTTCGGGTGGCGGATATAATTGAAATGATCTTCGATGAAAATCGCAAGGGCCAATTTGTACTATTGCTTCACGATGTTTTGTGGTAGGGTAACCTTTATTCTGATCCCAATGATATTGCGGATGTTTTTTATGGATTTTAATCATAAACTCGTCTCTATATGTCTTCGCTAGTATGGAAGCTGCTGCTATAGAAAGATACTTACCATCTCCACCTACGATGCAGTCATGATTTATTTTTTTGTAAGGTATAAATTTATTTCCATCCACAATGATATGTTCAGGTTTGAATTTTAGTTTATTGAGTGCTTTATGCATAGTACGAACGGATGCCCACAAAATATTATACTTATCAATGTCTGCAGCATCCATCTTGGCAACAGCAAAGGCAACAGCTGATGACTCTATGACTTCACGTAAAATCAGTCGTTGTTTTTCATTTAGTTTTTTGGAGTCATTTAGGTCAGGATGATAAAAATCTTCTGGAAGGATTACAGCGGCTGCAAAAACTGGACCTGCTAGACAGCCACGTCCTGCTTCGTCGCAACCAGCTTCTATCTTTTTGCCTGAATGATTACTTAATAGCACTGTTTTCTATTTTGTTTACTCGTATCTTAATGCTTCAATTGGGTCAAGTCTTGATGCTTTTAATGCTGGATAAAGACCTGAAACCAAACCCACGACAATACAAACAGTAATACCCAATATCATCCAATTCCAAGGGATAAAAAATCTTCCATCTACCAATGCCGTAACGCCAAAACCCATCATAATACCTAGAAAAACACCAACTAGTCCTCCCATCAAACATATGACGATAGCTTCGATCAGAAATTGCATAAGTATATTTTTTCGAGTAGCACCGAGTGCTTTTCTGATGCCTATCTCTTTGGTTCTTTCTGTGACTGAGACCAACATAATATTCATAAGTCCAATGGATGCACCCAATAATGTCAGCATTGCAATCACCACAGTACTAAGTCGGAGCGTGGTCGTCATTTCTTTGAGTTGGTTGAGAATGCCATCACTTTTACGTATTTCAAAATCGTTTTCAGTGGAGACTTTCAGTTTTCTGACATTTCGCATGACTCCTATGGCATGATTTACAGCGTCGTCCATTTCATTTGGATTAGCTACCGCTACGGTCACATTGTATGCTTTGTCAGCAAATCCATAGAGCACTTTTGAATTATATAACGGGATAAAAACCCTTTTGTCATTGGATCCTGCAGAAGACGAACCCTTACTTTTTAGTGCGCCGATTACCTTATACCTGTTGCTATTGATATAAATATCTTTGCCAATCGCTTTTTCTGCTTTATCTTGAAATAAGGTTTTGACAATGTCGCTACCTATAATTACTTTATTGGAAGTAGAAAAAACTTCAGTAGCGGTAAAATTACGCCCTGCACCCATCTCGAATGCTGATGTTTGCATATAGTTTTCGTCTATACCGATTACCCTTACGGTTGGATTTGTTTTTTTATTGTCATGT
>JBBRJL010000176.1:0-5924 GCA_038219375.1 Chitinophagales bacterium
ACTTATCTAAAAGTACTGCCTTTCATAAACTTCTTCATGCCAAATGCATTTACACCAAATAATGATGGCCTCAATGATGAGTTAATCCCTGTAGGTATCTTCGAAGTTATAGGTACGTATCATTTTTCGGTTTGGAATAGATGGGGAGATCGAATATTCGAAACAGATGATATTACGATTGGCTGGAATGGTCAACGAAATAATACAGGAGAATTTGCCACACCAGGTATGTACACATTTATTATAAATTTTACCAATAATTTAGGCAAACCTGATATCTTAAAAGGTCACTGTACCTTAATAAGATGACCAATAACCGCATGAGACAAATTTTTTTAAGGCTTTTTTTAATAACGATTGGAACATTTATTACAAATGTATCTTTTGGAGCCCACACCATCGGAGGTGAAGCTACCTATAAGTGTAAAGGGCTAAATCCGGATGGCACTAAAGTAACATTTGAAGTCATATTCACCCTTTACCGAGACAGTCGTGGAGGTGGAGCAGCTTTTGACAACCCCTTTTCATTCGGAATATATCGAAAATCAGGAGCTGTATTCTCTTTTGTAAGATCCGTTGACAATGTGTCCGTATCTAACCTCAGCAATATTGATGTTCAAAATGAAAATCCTTGCATCATTGCTCCTGTAAATATTGGTGTCCAAAAAGGCACGTATAAATTTAATATCACTCTGGATGTCATCAATGACTCTTATTATATTGCGTATCAAAGATGCTGTAGAAACAATACCATTCTCAACATAGTAAATGCTGCAGAAACGGGAGCTGCTTTTACCACCGAGATAAGTCCTGAAGCACAGAGAAGCTGCAATAATAGTCCAGTTTTTGATGGCTTACCTCCTGTCTTAATATGTGTCAACAGAGCCATTAAATATGACCACAGCGCTATTGATATAGATGGAGATAGTTTGGTTTATGAATTTATAACGCCACTTTCTGCAGGTGGCCCTGATGGTGGTAGTCCATTTGATTGTCGCGGTGTCAGACCGAGTCCATTTTCGTGTTTACCGCCATTTGATGAAGTCGTTTTTAATGAACCAAATTTTACTTTTGATAAGCCCATGGCTGGCAATCCTATCATTTCAATTAATAAAGTAACAGGTGTCATCTCAGGTACACCAAATATCCTAGGACAATTTGTAGTAGGTGTGAATGTAAAAGAATATCGTAATGGCGTTCTGATAGGCAGCCTGAGGAGAGACTTTCAGTTCAATGTCACCGTATGTGAAGTGACCATAACTGCAGATCTAAAAGCTTCTGCAAAAACACCTACAGAATTTATTGTCAATAGCTGTGGAGATTTCACTATTGACTTTATAAACTTAAGTACGGATACTAGGTACATCAAAAACTACCATTGGGAATTTGATATCAATGGCAATAAAGAAATTTTTACGACACGTGATGTATCTTATACCTTTCCTGGACTTGGATCATATACTGCCACTATGATTATTAACAAAAGCCAAGGCAGTACAGCAGAATGTTCGGATACAGCACTTATTGCAGTTAATTTGTATCCATCTATCGACGCGGATTTCACCTTCGAATATGACACTTGCAAGGCTGGGCCAATCATTTTTACGGATCAATCTACTAGCGGTGCTGGACCAATACAAAAATGGAACTGGCTGTTTGGCGAAGGTACATCTACCAATCAAAATCCGGTCTTCGAATATGAATTTACCGGGATCAAAACGGTGACTATGATCGCCGAAGATATCAACAAATGTCGAGATACCAGTATTCAGCAAATTAAATACCTACCATTACCGACCATCATCATTATTGACCCAAATACATTCATCGGGTGCCAACCAGCTTCGATTTCATTTGAAAACCTAAGTTCCCCCGTCGACGAATCCTTCAAATATGAATGGACCTTTGGAGATGGCAAAACATCAACGGACACCGATCCTGTCAATATATACGAAGAAGTAGGCAGTTACAATGTCAGTCTCGAACTCACTGCGGCTACGGGCTGTAAAATATCTAAAAACTGGAACAACCTTATCAAAATAGTAGAAAGTCCAAAAGCAGGCTTTTCTTTTACACCCGAACGACCCAATCTATTTACCAATACCGTACAATTTGTAGACGAATCCGAAAATGCTTTCGCTTACAGATGGACATTTGACGAGTTGGGGAGTTCGCTATTACAAAATCCTAGTTTTACATTTCAAGATACTGGATCTTTTGCTATTTCGCAAGTCGTCCTTAAAACCAATGGATGCGCAGATACTGCAACGACTTATCTAAAAGTACTGCCTTTCATAAACTTCTTCATGCCAAATGCATTTACACCAAATAATGATGGCCTCAATGATGAGTTAATCCCTGTAGGTATCTTCGAAGGTATAGGTACGTATCATTTTTCGGTGTGGAATAGATGGGGAGATCGAATATTCGAAACAGATGATATTACGATTGGCTGGAATGGTCAACGAAATAATACAGGAGAATTTGCCACACCAGGAATGTACACATTTATTATAAACTTTACGAATAATTTAGGTAAACCTGATATCTTAAAAGGTCACTGTACCTTGATTCGTTGATTGAATAGATAGCAATTCGAACTCATATCCGATATGAAATAATGCGTCCCCCAAAGATACTACACTAGCATTGTTATGACAAATGATATAACCGCTGTAGGTAGATATCACATCCACACTTTTGCTTCCAAATGGGTCTTTAATTTCTCCCAACTTATCACCTTTTACAACTAAATCTCCAGACTTTTTACTCCAAATAAAAAGTCCAGCTGATACTGCTCGTACCCAATTATTTTTTTTGATAACAATTCTTTCATTACTTTCTGATTGCCCATCGTAAGGCATCATTTCTAAACCTACCAACACATTTTTGATACCTTGCATACCTTGTTCTATAGCGAATTTATCCAATCTTATCGCTTCACCACCTTCATAAACTACCGCAGGTACACCCATGTCAAATGCCGCTCTTCTGAATGAGTTTGGAATCAAAGGCTGCTCCATCAGAAACTTTACACCAAAAATTTTTGCCATCTCAGAAGCCAACGGATCAGCTTTATAGTACCTTACTTGCGGTAAATTATGCCTCGCATCACCACCTGTATGAAAATCAAACGCCAAATCTACATGCGGCAATATCTTTTTTGTCAATATTCTAGCCACTCTCGAAGCCAAAGACCCATTGATATGACCTGGAAAAGAACGATTCACATCTTTCCCATCAGCTACATCTCTACTGAAATTTATAAATCCATAGACATTAAGCAGTGGTATTACGATTACCGTTCCACATTTTATATCTTTGTAATATCCTTCTTCAATACTCCTTCGTACTATTTCTATACCATTTATTTCGTTGCCATGCACACCTCCAAGTATAAGCAAGGACGGACCAACTATACCTGTATGAAAAACATGTGCGTGTACATTTATTCTATTATCAGAAGGAAGTTTACCAGCATTTATACGCAACAAAGTAGATTTTCCAGGAGGTATTACTGTTCCGTCTATACATAATTCTTGGTCAGGCTGTACCTTAGGTAAAATTAAATTTTTCAACATTTTTTTGGATTGTGTTCATAAGATAAGTAAAAAATCATTTTCTATTATCTTCAATATATTTGATTATTTTACCTGCTATATCTGCTCCTGTAGTACCTTCTATTCCTTCGAGACCAGGGGAAGCATTTACTTCAAGTACCAAAGGGCCATTGACAGTTTTCAGCATATCTACCCCAGCAACTTTGAGACCTAAGATATCGACAGACTTCAACGCTGTTTCTTCTTCATCTGATGATAACTTGATAGCTTCTGCTGTACCACCACGATGTAGATTGGATCTGAAATCACCTGGACGTGCCTGACGTTTCATTGCGCCCACGATCTCACCATTCACCACAAAAGCTCGAATATCTGCACCTTTGGCTTCTTTTATGAATTTCTGCATGATGACCTTTTCCTTTGTGGTATGGAAAGCTTCCAGAATAGACTCAGCATTAGCTTTATTTTCTGCAAGAATAACACCCATACCTTGAGTACCTGTGACAAGCTTAATGATAATAGGATAAGGTTCCATTTCTTCCAGAAGATAAGGAATGGTAAATGGAGAGCTACAATAAACTGTCTTTGGAACACCAATACCATGACTACCTAAGATCTGAAGGCAACTCAGTTTGTCTCTAGCTTTGAGTAATGGCTCCGCATGTAGCGTACTAAAGACACCTTGACTCTCAAACTGTCTAATCACCGCTGCTCCATAAATGGTAGCAGTAGACCCGATACGAGGTATTATCGCATCTATTCGTTCAAGGGTTTGATTATTAAAAAGCACTTTAGACTTACCTGATTCTATGATAAGGTCACATGTCATATGGTCAATGACACGGACATAATGGTTTCTTCTTCTGGCGGCATCTACCAGACTGTGCGTACTATAGAGTGATGCATTGCGCGAAAGTATAACAATATTCATGGCGGGTGATAAACGTGTGAAAAAAAAGATAAAGGTAATTAATCCAAATAAATAACAAAAAAACTTTATTGTAACAAAGATAGTCCATACTTTGGACCTTCAAAACAACATAACCGTCTTATGAGTAGTTTTATAAAGAATGATAAAAAAACAATAAATGCGTGGGCAATATTTGACTGGGCTAATTCTGCTTATGCTTTAGTGATCTCAACAGCCATTTTCCCAGTATATTTCATTAAGTACACGCCGGATGTAATATCATTAGGACCATTTAATTTTTCAAATAGTTCATTATATTCATTTGCCGTATCATTTTCATACATTATCATCGCTTGTTTGTCACCTTTGTTATCAGGAATGGCAGATTTCAGCGGGAGACGCAAATTTTTTCTAAAAATATTCACGTTGATTGGTTCACTTGCATGTGTGACCTTATATTTCTTCAAGGGAGAACCTCAACTTTGGCTTGGTACTTCTGCATTTATTTTGGCAACCATCGGATTTGCTGGAAGTATAGTTTTTTATGATTCATACTTACCCATTATTGTAACAGAGGACAAATACAACAAAGTAAGTGCAAAGGGGTACACATATGGATACATCGGCAGTGTAATATTGTTGATCATCATTCTTACTATGGTGCAAAAACCAGATTGGTTTGGTATTGCTGATGGTCAAATGGGTTCTAGAATAGGGTTTTTATTGGTAGGCATATGGTGGATAGGTTTTGCCCAATATTCATTCAAACATTTGCCGAAAGATGCTGTCACAAAATTTACATCATCGATGATAAAAAATGGGTATAAAGAGATCTCTTCCGCCTTTGCAAAAGTGAAGGCGTTGGCAAATATAAAATCTTTCCTCCTAGCATTTTTCTTTTATAGTGCAGGAGTACAGACGGTGATCTATCTAGCTGCCATATTTGCTGAAAAAGAACTAGGATTTGAGACAGCAGAATTGATTATGTTGATATTATTATTGCAATTGGTAGCCATAGGAGGAGCTCACCTTTTTTCTGCTATTGGTAATAAGAGAGGAAATAAATTTTCTATTTTGACCATGATTGTGATATGGATATTAATTTGTATTGGAGCATTTTTTACGTACGACAAAGTTTTGTTTTACTTATTGGCATCGATGGTCGGTCTAGTGATGGGGGGCATTCAGTCGCTTTCGAGAGCGAGTTACTCCATGTTACTCCCAGAAAAAGACCACGATACGACTTCTTATTTTAGTTTTTACGACGTAGTGTACAAATCAGCAATAGTAGGAGGTACTTTCTTATTCGGAATAGTGGACAATATTACCAACAATATGCGCTACTCCGTATTAGCCTTGGCATTCTGTTTTGTGGCTGGTTTCTATTTTATGTGGAAAACCAATATTACCACCAAGGTTGTGAAAATCGATCTTATATAACATATTATTGTTTT
>JBBRJL010000177.1:0-5920 GCA_038219375.1 Chitinophagales bacterium
CATAGGTCTGCAAGTAGCGCCATCATCTACTTTAAGGTTAGTACAAAAAAGGCAAATGTTTATCTCATCGACCAAAGTTTTTAGCTTGTCAATGGCTTCTGTATCGTGCAAATTTTTTGTGTCGTTCACTTTTATTTATTTAGATTATGATTAAAATTTATCACATCCCTTCCTAAATACTGCTGTATGTTTAGATATTTTTATAAGACTAGTGCTCTGTACACTTAAAGAAACTAATAATATAATTCTTTTCTGTGCTGAAGCACTGGCTCCAATTTTGGATGAATAATATCACAAAGATAAAGGAGGAATCTGTTTTTACTGTTATGTAATTTTTGTTAAATTTTACATCATTCTACCTTCTAGTATATGTTTATGTTTCACCTTTTTTATCCTGTTGAGATTATTTTTATGGCATTTCGGACTTAACATTTTTTTCATCTTCTCCTTTGTTCATTTTTTTCAAAACAGTATTATCTTCGTCGTTTTTGTTGTCTTCATTTTTGTCAGTGTAGTTTTCAGTATTTGGTGTTTTCATTTGCTCCTCTTTGTTTTGTGGATGTACTTCTTCAAATGTTTCGGACCGAACATCTTGTTTATCTTCTCCTTTGTTCATTTTTTTCAAAACAGTATTATCTTCATCGTTCTGATCTTCTTCATTTTGATGGCTACTTTGATTTTGCTGCTGACTTCTAAGGATTTCTCCTGTATGCTGGTCTTTAGGATCCTTAATCATTTGATTTTAATTTAAAATATTTATAAATATTGGATAAACTTCTACTTCATACCAACTTCCCGATTTTAATTGGCTGACAGCAATGAATTTTCTCCTGACATTAAGCGTAAATTTACCCTTTGTTTTTGAATTCAAATCAGTTTGAACATATTATATAAGATGGTCGTAGCGAGTGTACATTTATTAAATTTTTAGCAAATTATACTTTCGGTTAGTAAACCTGACGCGTTCTTTTTGGCATACCTGAACCTACCAATCCTCCAATAATTCCGCCCATAGCACTACCTGCTATCGTACCTGCGAGTCCTGCTGTTAAAGTATCCGCAATAATCAAACCCAATTCAGGATTGGTTAAACTTGTAACATAAGCTGCAATAATTCCAACGACACCACCTAGAAATCCTCCAATTATACAACCTTCCCTAGCAGTCTCAATGGCTTTGGTACCAACTCTGATTCGTTCTTTTAAAAAATGGTTTTTTCTGGTTTCATAAGGCATCAGTGACCTAATACCAACTTTAGGGAACATTATTTTTGGTAGGTTACCGTAAATATTTGCCTTGGTTCCACCGTCGTATACCATTCTTGATAGCATTTTACTACGACTTCTTACCATTTGCTGTTGAACCTCATTTACCTTTACCATTTTCTATCTTTTAAACTTTTTGAATTATTAATAATAGGAATTAGCCTATATTTTTTTACTTCCTGTGTAGCCATTCCTTACTTTTTAGGTCTGTAACATCTATATTTATCAAATTTATTATTTTTAATTTGAAACAAAACAATGATTTATTAAACCGGCCTTCTGCCTTGGATAACCCTTATGACAAATGCTATAATAGCTACTACTAGAAGAAGATGAATGATCGAACCTGCGCTGTAAGCAAAAAATCCAATGGCCCAGAAGATTATGAGGATTACCGCAACGGTATAAAATAAATTGCCCATATTATTTTTTTTAATTTGTATTTATTACTTGAATTAAAATAGAGTAAGATGAATAAATCTCATCTTTATTAAGATCGTCAGACGATTATCTAATTTTATCTAAGTTTTTGTCTTTACCAGAACGAGTGCTAGGATCGGTATGCTTATTATTGACTTGTTCAAAGTCCTTCATTTTGTTTTGTGATGTCATTTTTGCAGGTTTGCCTCCGACATTTGGACCGCTATTTTCTTTTTGACTTGTAGGAAGTTTTTGGTCTTGCCTATCTGTTTGATTACTTTTCATTTGATTTAAATTTCAATTTATAATAATATTAATTGCTATTGAATAATATTACAAAATTACGCAAGGTTAATAAAATACTTGTTACATAGTTCTTGTAAAATATTGTAAAATTTCCTGCTATATATACGAAAAATAAATTAAATGTAGAAAGGTTTTGCAATACATGATGCGCTCCTTCGTTAAAACATTTCCTGAAACCAGGATTTATGCTACGAATAAACATTACTTATTTATTTTGAAACTAGAGACTTGAATTTGCTGCAAGAGTTACAAAAGGAATAACGAATATCAGTTTTGGACTCGATTGAACCCTAAAATGTGTGATTGATGTAACTATTTTATAAATTAATGTAAAACTATCTATACAATCTTCCCCACCTTTGTGTTTTAGGCAAGGTTTGATATAAAGTATGCCAATAATTATAATATAAAGATATAGTGTCATCAAAAATTTACGATATAGTTGTAATTGGTTCTGGACCTGCTGGTACAACTACAGCACGAGTGGCGTCCAATTTAGGTTTAAAAGTACTGTTAGTTGATAAGAGACAAGAACTTGGTGCTCCTATTCAATGTTCTGGTGCCATTAGTCGTCACGGCTTGGAAGCAGTGGATGTTTTACCAGACGATGAGTTTGTTTTGGAAAAGATTTTTGGCTTTACAATTTACAATCAAATTGGCGAAAAAAAAATAATTGATTATCGAAAACTAAAACCCAATGAATATGGAACTGGTGATGATCGAAATCCTCTAGGTTTTATAGTTGATCGCCGCCGATTCGACCGATATTTGATGACACAAGCTGAACGCGCTGGTGTTGAAGTTTGGTTGAAAACAGAGGCCATTGGTTACCAAACGTGCAATGACGGCTCTTGCGAAGTTCAACTTATTCAATTCAATAAAAATATTTCCATTAAGACTAGAGTTCTAGTTGGTGCTGATGGTTTACAATCTCAAGTTGGAAAATGGGCAGGGTTACAAACACATATAAAACTTAAGGAGCTAGCAAGTTGCTTGCAATTTGTGGTAGATGGAGTTCAAACAGATGGCCTACTTGAAATTATTACTGGACAAAGATGGGCACCTGGTGGGTATGCATGGGTTTTCCCAAAAGGTCATGGATATGCTGAAATTGGTCTCGGAGTGGCAAGAACTATGACGCAGCATGATGCCCGCTGGCACCTTGATCATTTTATAAAAAATTCGTTTTTTAAAGAAAGGTTTTGTAACGCTCGAATCTTGGAAATTCAGGGTGGAGGCGTTCCCCTAGCTTCCCCTTTGAAAATTCAATATGCTGATAATCTTATTTTGGTGGGAGATGCTGCACGTCATGTAAATCCAATTACTGGTGGTGGTATTCATACTGCACTGCAAAGTGGACAAATCGCTGCTATTTATTTAGCTAAATTACTCGCTGGTAATCAAAATCCAACCAAAAAGAACTTGAAAGGTTATCAAGACAATTGGTTAGATGCGAGTGGCAATTTGATGTGGAAATTATACCACAAAAAAACTGCAATTTTTAAAAACAAAGACATCACTCTTCGAGACGAATTACTTTTTGAAACCATGTCTGATTATTTTAGCCCAAATTCGGAATATAAAAAAATATAATTTATCATGTCACAGAAGAAACCAGTTACTTTTCAAATTGGATGGAACGCATGTATACATTGCGGTGCTTGCGTTGCCGTTTGTCCACAAAAACCAGGTTTTATCACTGCTTTTGATACAATTGCTGTGGATACTCTTTGCGATATTGCTTGCATGGCTTGTGAAGAAATATGTCCAGTCAGCACCATTTCTCATATAAATATATCAAGTAATGAGTCCACCCCGAAAATGCAACCTTTTTAATAATCAACCGCTTTCACTCCTTAACTGAACCCTGACGATTCCCGGCGATCCTCGGCGGCCCCCGGCCCCTAAAAGGGTGACTGCCTAAAAGGGTGACTGGCCGAAGGGTGAACACCTAAAGGGGAACATTTCTACACCTAAAGTGGAATATATTGATTATCAATTAGTATATATATATTCATTTTAAATGTAATCTTATAATTACTTTTCGGAGTGAACTCAAGTAATAGTAAATTTAAAAATGTAATCTGAGAAACGGGTTATCTTTTTAAGTCACTACATATTGGTTATGAGTTAAATTTGGCAACAAACAGAATCAGGTAGCCTATAGCGGATATTTTGTGATGGTATCAGATATTACCATGAACAACAGGGGCACGAGTTGTATTTATTTGACTTGTAGAAGGCCGAAATTTGCGCATTCAGGATAAATAAAAAAAATGCCTGTAAATGCAATAGCACTTACAAGCATTTTCATCCTGCAAACGAAAAAATCAAAACTGATCTTTTAATAAGAGTATCTGTAACTATAATTATGCTGCAACTGCAAGCATAGCTTTACACTCATCCGCGCACTTATGACAAGCATCTGCACACGCTTGGCAATGTTTCATATCAGTATGTTTTTCACATTCAGTTGCACAAGCGATACAAGCGGCTTCACATTTTTTGCAAAGAGCATCCAAATTTGCATCTGTTTTACTCGCAGCAATTAGCTCGTTACAGGCATCATTGCAAGCAATACAAAGTTTAACAGAATGTTCCATTCCTTCTTTGCCCTCATTTTCGGTGGAGCAGGTGTCACATGCATCAGCACATACTTGGCAAGCTGCAATGCAGCTTTCGATTAATTTGTTTTCCATGATATTATTAAATTAAAATTTTCTTCAGAAACACTGTTGCCTGTTCTTCAGTATCGCTGTTGCTCGATTTGATATATTTTTGTCAAATAGCTTATTTTGACAAATCTTCTTAAGGAATTATTTTATGTTCCTGATAATTTTTCTTTGTTATTTCTCATGCAGCAAACTGTTCTGCTGTAATGTCAATCAAAGAATCTTTCTTTTATCTTTATTCAGGAAAGAAGGATGGTATTGCGATAATCCAAATTAATAATACCACACAAACAAGCCACCAAATAATTTGCTTTCCACCGTAACTATAATCGTCATGCATTTTCATAATTTTAGATTTAAAAATTTTGTGTTTTAATGGATTGGTATTTACGACTATTTATTTTTCAAGTGTTTCATATCGCACATTCCTTGCATGGAATTCATTACATTGGGGTGAGATTGCATTGCACTCACCATCATTTTGTATTTCGTCGGGTCGGTATCACACATTCCCATTGTTTTATCCATCATCATTTTAAACATGGATATGTCGGTTTGGCTCATGTTCATCATGTTGTCCATGTGCATACCTTTCATGCTTGGGTCATTCCACATATTGTCCATCATCATTCGTTTGCAAGTGTCATTACTCATCATTTCATTCATCATCTCTGACATGTAAGGTTGGTGATGAGCCATAGCAAGAACTATTTCTTTACGCTGATTGTCATCTTTTAAATAATTATCAGCTGTCTGCTTTAAATTGCATGAAGTAAGTAAAATTACTGTTGCTGCAAATAAGATTGGAAGGATTGTTTGTGTCTTCATTTTTAATAAATTGACTTGACACAAAGGTGAGCAGTTTAAATGTATAAAGCATTACATAAATAAAGTAGTAAGTTACATGATTCACATATTAGGATTGAAGAGAGCATCACCATGTTTACGACTCTTTCTTGATAAAAAATGGGAGATGAAGTTTTTATAGTTTTTCAGGCATACTACTTTGATAAACCAAGTAGCTTAAGGATTGTGCTAAATATTTTATTACAAAAGTTACCATCTATCAGCAAAACATCAAGATGTTAAAAATATAACTAATTTTTAACTTAATAGAAAGCAATAATGCTTACTTTTGCAATTCAATGGTCAAAAAACACTTTTCCATATCATTATTATTTATAGCTCTTGCAGTTCTGCTAGGGCATAATGTCATTCCTCATCATCATCATCACCACAACGATTTTGATGGCTTAG
>JBBRJL010000178.1:0-5906 GCA_038219375.1 Chitinophagales bacterium
AGATATTTTGAGAGATTTGAAGATATTTATTTCTAAAAATATACTTGAAGCCATACAAAACAACCCTGAAGAGAGTAGGGAAGAGTGGATGATGGAATTATTTAGTAAATGCTGAATCAAAGCGGTTGGAAATAAAGAATATCAGTTTTGGCAACATGACAATCATTCTATTGAACTATTTAGTCCATCGGTTACGTTTCAGAAAATTGAATATGTATTACAATGGCAATACCAGACCTTCTGGTTGAATATGAAATACATTGATTTTTCGTTAAAATTTTCTTAAAAATTTCACATAGTATTTATTTAATACGTTAGACTTTAAATCAAATATGTACAAATGAAATCAATAATTTTTTTATCATTCTTAGTTTTGCATTCTTTTCATCTTTTAGGTCAATACAATCCTGAAAAACTCAATACCTTACGGATAGGATCTTCTTATGGAGGCTTTTCGGGAATAGAATTTCATATCGGATTAGAAAGGAATATCACTCCAAGACAAAGTTTTTATGGCTCTGTATTTACTTCATCACTTAATGGACGTGGATTTTATTTAGGTTACAAATACAACGTGATATCATATAAGTGGATTCAAGCATTTGCTGGACTTGATGCACGAACTGAATATTTTGGTAAGATCGATTTTAAAGGACGAAGCTTCTTTACCATCGAACCAACTGTAGAATTTAGGTTTAATGTAAACAAGTCGTATTTTATTTCTACAGGTTTTCATTTCAACTCAATAATTAACAATAAGCGAAATTATTATGAGTTTTCAGGTTTCTTAAATCGATTCAATTTAGGTGTGGCTAGGCGTTTTTAAAAATGAAGATAAGCATCTTTTTTATTACTCGATGTAAGGCGTACAAGTTGCAAACTTGTGCGAGCAGCGTACTTTCATTTTTAGAGCTGAGAAACCATAAAAAACACAAACAAATTATTCTTAAAAACATATTTTTGTTTTTATATTTTTTTTAATATATACTCGAGCTATAAAGTTAATTAAATGTTCGTTGCTGAAATTAAAGCATTTATATTCATTCACCAATTAATTCAATAAAATCATGAAAACTTTTATTTTATTCGCTTTTTTTGCCGTTATTTTGGGTAGTTGTGGTGTCAATACTAACCTACCATTTAATTTGAACACCAACACTACCAATGTAGAACTAAGTAAGAAAAATTTTGAAGTGATTTCCACTGTAACCGGCGAATCTTCTGCCACTTATATTTTGGGCATTGGAGGCTTAAAAAATCGTGCACTTTATGACATGGCAAAAGCAGATATGCTAAAAAATGCAAATTTGGTGGGTGGTGCAAAGGCATTAGTCAATGTGGTAACGGAACAACACATTACATTGGTTTATCCATTTTATTTTAAAAGACGAATTATCATGAGTGCACATATTGTGGAGTTTAAACAATAACTCCACCATTTTTGCAAAAAAAAGATAATCATTTATTCGTATCAAATAGGTGATCGAACAAGAGTTTAAAGCAAAATTATACAAATATCGAAGTATCTGCGCAACTTCGGTTAGCGTAGGTTGCTCCGTTGCCTGACTAGGTTTACGTGCTTTCTATGTCGCTATGACTGTTGCCAAAAAAAAGTAGCCAAATAAACAAACCAAAGCCAAACAACAAAGTTAGTTGTATGGCTTTTGTGGTATAATAAAGTAACAGAAATGCAAGGCCAAATTCAAGAATTTACCAATGCCAAATAATGTCCCGCACTTCCCAATATCACGAATATATGCCAAATGGCATGGTGGTAATATATTTTTTTCCATACATAGAATACCACACCAGTAGTATAACTTAGTCCACCCATAAATAACCAAAACCTTACCATCTCGCTCATACCTGCTGTGATGGGAATGTAGATGAATAGCAGCATCCAGCCTAATAAAAGGTATAGGGATAATGAAAATACTTCATACTTGTCCTTATAAATCAACTTGAATATAATCCCACCCAAGATAATCGTCCAATGTACCATTAAAAATAAATGACCGTCGGGCTCGTTGTAATAAAATAAGATAAATGGCGTGTACGTGCTACCTATCAATATGAAAATAGAAATATGATCAATGATGCGCCATTTGTTTTTTGTTTTTACATCATGCTGAAGGTGGTAGTACGATGAACTGAAATAAGTAAATGCCATGCCTATGATAAAGGTTAACATTCCAAACCAAGGGGCGTTGATAGGTTCCGACATCAATAAAACAGGGCAAAATACGACTACTAACAGCAAGCCAAATGTATGCGTGAGTACATTTGCTTTTTCATTTGCAGGTGACTGTTCAAATAATGATTTCCATTTCCTGATCATCATTTACATACCTAATTGTTGTTTGTAAGTCGGATCTACATTTGTGAATCCTAGTTGAATCGCTGTCTGAAGATCGGCTTTTGCTTCATTCATCATGTCGAGACCAGCATAGGTTCTCGATCTTTCATAATGATATAGACCTTTATTATTGCTTTTCAGTTTGATGGCTTCACTATACGCTTGGATGGCATCTTTTGGTCTTTCCAACAATCTCAAGGCCCTACCTTTTTCATACCAAAGATCGGCGTTATATGGATTGAGTTTTAGGTAGGACTCGATATCTTGATGTGCAAGATCTATTTTTCCTGTCGCATTGTACATGATCGACCTATTGAGATATCCTACGGCATGATCAGGTTTTAGTTTTAGACCCATATTGAAATTCTCAATGGCTTTTTCTATATCTCCTAGTCTCGCATAGGTTGCGCCCCTATTTACAAGAAACTCACCATCTGTAGAATCATAAGAAATGGCTTTGTTATAATCGGCCAAAGCGAGTAAAAGTGTGTCTTTGCCTTTGGCCAGATCAAAAAATAATCTAGCCCTACTATTATAGGCTTGTGGTTGGGCGTCTTTCATGGCAATGGTTTTATTGTAGTCTGCAAGAGCTTCCTCGTACATTTTATTATCCCGATAATAATTTGCCCTGTTGCCGTATGGAAGTGTCGTCTGTTGATAATATTGTAATACATGTGTCCACAGTGTTCCGCTGTTTTCCCATACTTTGTTCTGTTGGTAAGTCATCGCTGCAAAAAACACCAAATATATAGCCACCACTCCTGAAATAAGAGATGTTTGGCTTGGATTGTTTTCAAGATATTTATCTACATAGTACGCAATGATAAAAAACATACCCAAGTAAGCAATGTAAGTAAACCTATCTGCAAGATATCCTTGTCCTGCGCCCAAGATTTGTAATAGAAATATAATGTTGACTATAAAAAAAGATAATCCAAAAAACAATGCTTTCCACTCCTTTTTATAACTGATATATAGTGTGTAAATGACAATTGGTGCAATCAGCATAGAAGGGTAGAAGTACCAAGGAAAGGTATTCGGGTATGGATATAATGGAGACATCCGAAATGGTATAATCAACTTAATTGAGTACATCACAAAACTAAATGCTCCCACGAAGAGTCGTTGGAAGAAGTTGAAATTGGTCGTATCATCTACGGTGGCTAAAGATCCGAATTCTTTTAGCATTATTACCCCGACGATACCGAATGTCAGAGACAATGCTAAAAATGGTATTTTATTTAGGACCGTTTTGAATTCCCATCTTTTGTCCATAAAATAATCTACAGCCATCATACTTAGTGGTAGGGAGACTGCTTGGATTTTTGAAAATAATGAAACCACAAATAGAAGAGTCATCCATAACCATCTGATATTTTTTTGGTCATGTTTGTACTTAATATACTGAAGCAAGGCACCAAGATAGAATGCTCCGAATAACACATCTTTTCGTTCTGTAACCCAAGCGACACTTTCTACCCTCATCGGATGTATGCCAAATAAAAGCGCCAAAAAGATAGCCCCACGCCAGCTAAGACCCAATAATAGGGCAATTCTGTAAGACAAAAATACACATATAAGATGTAAAAAGATATTGTTCAAGTGCCACTTAGAAGGATTGTCAAAACCTATAAATCTATTTTCCAAAGCAAAGGTCCATATCGTAAGCGGATTATAATTGCCAATGACTCCTGAGGAGAATATTTCTTTGGCATTTTTCCAGAAGTTATCCGTGCTGATGTTTTGTACGAGTGGGTTTTCATAGAAATTTCGATCATCATCCCAATTGACAAAATCATTTTTGATTGCGGAAGTGAAGACGATAAATGTCACTATGACTGCAATCAAACCCGGTAACCATTTTGTGTATGCGTTAACGGGTGAAGAAGTACTTACTTTGGTAGACTGCACTGTCTTTTTTTCTGATTGCGGATTATTGAACTGACCTTTTTTCTTTGACATAATTTTATATATGTATTGTATTAACGCAAAGGTAGTTATTAGTGATGAAAATATTTATATGTAAGAAAAAAATATCAAAAGAAATTTTGGGGATATCTATAACGATACCACTTCTCTGAGCTATAGTATCAGGGTGGAGCATGGATACAATGTTTTAGAGCCAGAGCATCAGATTGTTATACTGGTCGATAATTATCTTTTTTAGCGAGGGCTTTAGCGACCATTCTATCCGCCCATTTATCTGGAAGCCAAGATGATAGTATCCTAAACATCAGTTTTTTACGGTGTACTAGATATCTCGTTTTTGGTTTAGGAGATTGATAAATTTTTAGTATTAAGTCAGTAATCACTTCTACTTCCAATGCAGATTTTTCAGAATTTGCTATCATTTTATTGGCAGACGAAAGGATTTCGCCGTATGCTGTATTTTGAAATTTATCCAAAGCGCCAATATTTTTGCGCCATATTTCTGTTTTGATAGGTCCAGGCTCGATGGCAATGACTTGAATGCCAAACATAGCTAGTTCCCTTCGATACACATCTGTCATACTTTCTAGCGCATGTTTTGAGATACAATATGCGCCATTGAAAGGCGAGTTGAATAGACCAGAGACAGAGCTAATATTTATTATTTTTCCAGGTTTGAAGGTAGCTTTTTTGTCTGTTCCTAAATAGGGTAGTAATGCGTTTGTGATACGTCGAACGGATTTGACATTTACATCAAGTTCCATTTCAAATTCTTCTTCACTCAGATATTGTAATGGACCCGGCACTGCCATTCCTGCATTATTCACGAGACATTGCAATCCGTTTTTTGTTAGTAATGTTTTGATACTATTTATTTCTGATTCCATTTTTACATGGTCTCTCACGTCAAAAATAAGTATAGTACATTTTTCTCCAAACATTGACCTAAGACGAATAGCATCTTCTTCTTTTCTGACGGTTCCTATGACATGACATCCTTGGTCGATAAACATTTTGGTAGTTTCATAACCAATACCCGTAGAAACACCTGTTATAAATATCAACGCCATAAATCCTACTGTTTTATTAAAAACTCAAAAGTAAAAAAACTATTGAAATTTATGAACTGTGTTACAATAAGTTATTTTTTTTTGTTCTACTGCAATTTTAATGAAGATATAAAAAGCAAAAATAATTTAGGATGAGTAAAAAATAGTAGCAAGTCTTTACTAAACAACAGTTCACACTTGGATTTAGGAGGACCACCCATTAAATAGGTAGGATAGTTGTTTTTTTAGCATCAGAACTTAATTCTTTTCTTGCCCCTTTAATTATTTATACTTCAATTTTAACCTTAATTTTAACCTTAATCTGAACCTTGACCTTAGCTTCAACTTTATCCTTAAAAGCCTTGTGTATGATAAAACATCATATGATGTATTGTTGATGTACCCTTAAATAGTATCGATGGCATCAATTAATCTAATTTTGTTGCAGTTAAAGCATTTTAAAATTTTCAAAGACAGCAAAGCCACATTTATGTTGAAGTATATAGTTCCGATTCTTCTATTTTTTCAAATCAATGATGTATTTGGACAAATACTACCCACGCAAACGCAAA
>JBBRJL010000179.1:0-5903 GCA_038219375.1 Chitinophagales bacterium
TATTAAAAAACATATAAAAAATATTTACTTGAAGATAGGATTAGTCGGAGTAGGACATCTTGGTAAGATTCACCTGAAATGTTTATTGGGTACAAAGTTTGAATTCGTAGGCTTTTTTGATCCTAATGAAGAAGTACGCAGATCAATATCGGAAACGCATCATGTAAAACCCTATAGTGATTTGGATGCGTTAATAGCTGATGTGGATTGTATTGACGTAGTCAGTCCAACTGTTTTTCATTATGAGATTGCGAAAAAAGCAATTGTCGCAGGCAAACATGTATTTATAGAGAAGCCACTCACCGAGACGCTAGAGCAAGCAGAAGAATTGGTATTGTTATCTCGAAAACACAATGTCAAAGTTCAGGTAGGTCACGTAGAGAGATACAATCCTGCGATCAGGTCTTTGAGAAACATAAACTTTAAGCCCAAATTTATTGAAGGTCATCGATTGGCTATGTTTAATCCTAGAGGTACTGATGTTTCAGTGGTTTTGGATCTTATGATTCACGATTTAGATATAGTATTAAGTATGGTTAAAGATGAAGTGGTCGATGTCAGGGCGAATGGTGTGTGTATCGTAAGCAAGACACCAGATATTTGTAATGCTCGTATAGAATTTGCAGGTGGTACTGTTGCAAATCTAACAGCAAGTCGTATAAGTCTGAAGAATATGCGTAAAATTAGAATCTTTCAAAATGATGCTTATATTAGTCTTGATTTCCTCGAAAAAGAGGCACAAGTAGTGAAAATTGAAGAAAATGTAGAAAATGATGATTTTTCTGGCATGACGATACATACAAATGACGGTTTGAAACGTATTATTATAGATACACCAGAGATCATGAAAAATAATGCCATAGAAGACGAGTTAAATGACTTTTATGATGCTGTCACTGGTCAGTCTGATGTATTGGTTACCATTGATGATGGTTTCCGTGCTTTAAAATTGGCACACCTTATTCAGGCAAAAATCATTTAGATAAAATTTTTAGTTTGTAAAGTTATATTTTAAATGGATTTTTATCTATTTTTTAGTGGATTGCAGGTAGGTCGTTCATAAGACATTTCATAATCATTTTTGAAGAGTGTTGGGACGATTTTAAATAATTATAATTATTTTAGTCTTTCATCTTTCGTAATATTTTTTAAGCGTATGGAATTCAGATTTATATATTTTTTCTTTTTATCAAGCATTTTGGTTCTTAATTCATGTGGGATTAATGATAATGAAGACCCTATACCTGCTTTTGTTAAAATATCGGATGCTAAAGTTTTATTACCAAATGGTTCAACAGACACAGACAAAATAACGGATATTTGGGCATTTGCGGATGGCCAAATATTAGGGGTCTTCCCATTTCCTGCCGCCATTCCTATCACACTTACAGGTTCAGATATAGAGTTAACGCTTTTGGCAGGTATTAGGAATAATGGTATAAACGATACACCAGTTTTTTATCCTTTTTATAAATCTGATGTACGCGTCTTATCTCCCAAACCTGAAGAAGTTATTTCATTTATACCCGAGTTTAAGTATGTGACCACGGCCAAAATGCCTATAAATGAAAGTTTTGAAGTGGCAAATTCTCTTGACCTTGACCTCGATAACAACACGATGACTAATCTCAGCATTGTGGATGATGAATCTGCAATCGGCAATAGGTCAGGATTGATAGAATTGACTAATAGTGTTAGTTTTATTGAGATCGCTAGTCAAGTGGAGATATTGGCAGGTGAAAATGCAAGAGGTGCAAGTTATCTTGAACTAGATTATAAGGGTGAAGGAGAAATTTCGATAGGAATAGCAAAAAGACAAGGGATTCAGCTATTTGTAGAATATCTTGTTTTTGTGCCTGGTAAACAAGATTGGAACAAGATATACATAGATCTTACAGATAAGTTGTCGCCTAGAGATTACGACGGCTACAGGATTGCAATTGGATTTAGAAGGACAGGTTTCAGCGCTACTTCCAAGATTTGGATTGATAATGTCAAACATGTTCACTTTTAGGACTTATGAGAGAGCAAAGGAAATTGGAGTTAATAATATACAGAATGGGAGATTTCCTAGCCGCATTGTTGGCTTGGTATTTCTTTTTTGCATATCGTAAATCAATTGAGTTTCCTGATATTACCTCTGCTGAAATCATATCAGATACAAAGTTATGGCAAGGTCTGCTGATCATTCCTGTGATATGGATGATTATTTATTCCATCTTTGATAAGTATAGAGACATATATAGATACTCTAGACTTGAGACATTGGGCAGCACATTTTTTACGACATTATTAGGGGTTACTTTGTTGTTTTTTACGATATTAATGGATGATGCCGCTCTAGAGCAAGTTTCGTATTTAAATTTGTTTATGCGATTGTTTACCCTACATTATTCGATTACGGCAGCATTCAGAATGGTAATACTTACAGTCGCCAATAGAAGACTGAAAGCAGGTAAAATCAGTTATAACACACTTATAATCGGTGGAGACAAAAATGCAGTAGATCTTTACGAAGAAATCATTCAGAGACCTTACAGTTTAGGACACAATTTTGTAGGCTTTATAGACAGCAATGGTCGTAGTACAAATCATCTTGAAAAATTCTTACCCAAACTTGGCAAACTAGAAACATTGGAAAGTATCCTTACTCGCAATAGGATAGAAGAAGTCATCATAGCCGTAGAGACATCTGAACATGCAAAGATGAAAGCAATCTTAGATGCTTTGTTTGATTATTCGGACCAAATACTCATCAAAGTTATACCGGATACCTACGACATCATGGTGGGAACGGTCAAAATGAATCATATCTATGGTGCGGTTTTGATAGAAATAGAACAGGAGCTCATGCCTAATTGGCAAAAAGTGGTCAAACGTCTTATGGATTATGCCATCAGTTTTATTGCTATTTTGATTTTGTTACCAGTTATCTTGATGAGTATTATTAGGGTGAAGTTATCTTCTAAGGGACCAATCTTTTACAAACAAGAGAGGATAGGCCTTAATGGAGTCCCTTTTAATATCAATAAGTTCAGATCTATGCACGTCGGCGCAGAAAAAGATGGCCCACAGTTATCCAATGACAATGATAATAGAGTCACTTCTTGGGGCAAGGTCATGCGCAAATGGAGGATAGACGAGATTCCACAATTTTTTAATGTCATTATCGGAGATATGTCTATCGTAGGACCAAGACCTGAAAGGAAATATTACATTGATCTTATCACTAAAGAAGCGCCACATTACAAACATTTATTGAAAGTACGCCCAGGCATCACATCTTGGGGGCAGGTCAAATATGGATACGCATCCAATGTACAACAGATGTTACAAAGGCTGAAATTCGATATTCTATATATCGAAAACATGTCACTGAGCTTGGATATCAAAATCCTATTCTATACGGTATTGGTATTAATACAAGGCAAAGGAAAGTAAATTCGGTAATTCTAAAACTAAATAATTCTGTTTTTTTGGTTTTTAAGATGTGTAGTTTCCAAACTTATCGCCTTCATTTATGTTTTAACCTAACAAAAAAATATAAAATAAATGGAAACCGTATATTTAGGTGCTGGTTGTTTTTGGTGTGTGGAAGCTGTATTTCAGAAGTTAAGAGGTGTGGATAGAGTAGCCTCAGGTTATATGGGTGGACATATCAAAAATCCTGCCTACCGAGAAGTTTGTAATGGCACCACAGGTCATGCAGAAGTTATAGAAGTTGTTTTTGATTCTAATGTTATCTCATTTGAAACTTTGCTTGAAGTCTTTTGGACCACACATGATCCCACTACACTCAATAGACAGGGAGCAGATAGCGGTACTCAGTATCGATCTGCAATATTCTACACGACTGAAAATCAAAGAGATATAGCTATTGAGTCAAAAAACAAAATGGCACCTTCGCTGTGGAATGATGCCATTGTCACGGAGATTGTACCATCTTCAGTTTTCTACAAAGCAGATGAATACCATCAAAATTACTTCGAATCCAATCCAGAGCAGTCTTACTGTGCTTTTGTCATCCCTCCCAAACTCAATAAATTAAAACAAAAATTTAGTCAATTAATCAAAGAATAATATGGAACCTAAATATAATCAACTCACTCCTGAAGAAGAATATGTAATCGTCAATAAAGGTACAGAAAGACCATATACAGGAGAATATGATAAGTTTTTTGCACCCGGTACGTTCATTTGTAGACGATGTAATCAGGAGTTGTATCACGCTTCCTCCAAATTTGACTCAGGATGTGGTTGGCCAGCTTTTGATGACGAAATAGCTGGAGCAGTAAAAAGGATTACTGACAAAGATGGTAGACGCACAGAGATTCTGTGTAATAATTGTGGTGGTCACCTTGGACATGTTTTCATTGGAGAAAGACTAACAGCCAAAAATACACGACATTGCGTAAATTCACTATCTATAAAATTTGTACCCCAAAATGATAACGCTTAATGAAACTTTCTAAGTAATGTTTTCGTTATCATGATCTGAATTGGAACATAAATTAATATAGTAAACTAATAAAATGTCTTTCGAACAAACAAAACAAAAAGCAACTTCTTTTTTTAAAAAACTGCTTTGGATTTCGCTTCTTTCTTTGATCGTTTTTTCAGGCGTCTACTACTTTTATCGCACTATGACTGTTAGCGAAGGTACTAGGACAGGTATATTGTACAAAATATCTAAAAAAGGAAAAATATTCAAAACCTTCGAAGGCCAAATTCAACTGGCAGGTTCTGCGATCGTTTCTAAGGCTAGCACATGGGAATTTTCGGTGATTGATGAAGCAACTTACAACCTCATTCAAGAGTATGAAGGCAAAAATGTCAGACTCCATTATAATGAGCTAGAGAGTTCGTTTTTCTGGCAAGGTGATACAGATTATATGGTGTACAAGGCAGAAGAAATTAAGTAATTGGTAGTTCTTTAGTTTATAAAAGCTCTACTCCAACCTTCTTGCATGTCGATTAGTTCATTATTTATCCAAGCATAGGACTGTGCGTGTAGCTCTTCGCCAGTCTTTCCTGTTAATGGTTTTCCGAAAGTAAGTTTGACTTCTGTCTTCCACTTAGAATATTGGTGAAAGTATTGTGGTACAAACTTCTCCAAGACCCACATATCTTTGGGAGACTTAAACTCTATGGCTACAGGGACGACAGGAATATTATTTTCAGCTGCTTCCAAAAAAGTTCCTATTTTAAATGGTAGAGTCGCTTTGTCTTTACCGACAGTACCTTCGGGATATACTAGGATATTATATCCAGATTTTATGGTCTCTACCATTTTATCTCTAGTCATTGATCTAGAGTTTTTATCTTGACGATTTACCCAAATGACACCTGTAAGTTCTGCTCCTTTATTGATAATAGGGTAGTTTGCTACTTCTGCCTTGGCTATAACAAACGCATCTAGGTACTTACAAAGTACGATAGGATCTGTAAATGATCTGTGGTTACACACATAAAGAGCAGGGCTATCTATAGGTTGCCCTGACTTTAATACCTTGATATTAAGTACAGGGATACATACATATTTCAGATAATTTTTTCGAAGTCTCAAAGCTCGTTTTTTGCTATGTTTCAGCACAATACATGACAAAGCATAACAAATCATAAACACAGCCATAGCTAAGAATATAATAAATATCCTTACAGCAGCAAGGAGATTAAAGATTATTTTCACTCTTGTTTCTCTGGTTTCATTTGAGGAAAGAACAAGACATCTTGAATGGAGTTTTGATTGGTCATAATCATTGCCAATCGATCCATACCGATACCAAGCCCAGCAGTAGGTGGCATACCATATTCCAACGCTCTAAGGAAATCTTCATCTAGTACCATAGCTTCTTCATCACCACGTTTTCCGAGTTCTAGTTGACTTTCGAACCTTTGACGTT
>JBBRJL010000180.1:0-5891 GCA_038219375.1 Chitinophagales bacterium
AGTCATCATCATCGGAAACATATTGTTATAATGATCTGCTGCTTTGAGTACAGCTTTATATCCTGACAGAGATGCCATAGAAGACAATATATCCATGGATTGTGCCAATGTGGTACGTGGTATCATATCCATACTTATCACATTGATAGGAAATTGATCTAGATTGTTGACTACATCGGGATATTGATAAGGTGCAAACATTGAAATATAAATTGCCCCGTTTTTCAGCTTTGAAAGTTCTTCATTTTGGATAGGAGCAATACTAACTATGATGTCCGATTTATTTAAAACTGTATCTCTAGACACAGATTCAATACCTAGATCAGCGTAAGTTGCATCGTTGAAGCTTGATTTTTCACCAGCTCCAGTTTCTACCATAATTTCAACACCCAATGCCTTGAGTTTCTTGAATGCTGCGGGAACTATTGATACCCGATTGTAAGTATGCTCTTTGAGAATGCCTAACACCATTTCTTATCTTTATATTATAAGCACGAAGGTAGTGAAATTAGAATTATTTAAAATAACAACTTGTAAAAAAACCTATTGAATGGTGAAAATTAGTTTTTTATTAATTGTCTGAATGGATCTTCCGATGTGTCAAACTTGTATAATTGGTATTTTTCTATTTTTGAAATAAGCTTCTGTGAATAATTTTCATCCGTGGCGTATCCACAATACCTAAGCCCATAGGCCCAAGAAGTGTAGTCTGTTTTGTCGTATTGAAAGAGAGGACTGTATCTTTCTGTTTGTGAAAGAAAGTTGGATCTATCTATATATGAATCAATATCCGAGTCGTATGCCCTGAAACATGACTCAATCAATTGTCCTTTTTTATTAAAATCATCATCTTTGTGGTAGTAGGTTTTGCCCGTCCAATAGTTTTTACACTTGATACCAAAGTGATTATTGGCCTCTGTGGCCAATTTGCTCAAACCATAATGTGACTCATGAAGTCCCTGCGCCAAAGTGATACTCGCTGGAATTCCAGTACGATACATTTCTACTACGGCTAGTTCTTTATATTGTTCTATATAAGCTGATGTTGCAATCTCAGGATTAAAATCAAAAGATACCATACCCAAGCTCACTATAAATATTATTACTTTCCCTAACGACATATTACATTAAATTATAATAAGTATATTTCAAATGTCATGCCAAAAAGGCTTTAAACTGTTTTATGGACAAGAAATTAGTTTTAAAACATTAAGAAAACCATTATCATCAACGGTAATTCTATGACAAAATCCTAGCATATCTCGCAGTATGATACCTTTTGTTGGTGTTTCTATGACGATATCTCCAGTTGTTACCCGGACTGCATCAATAGGTTGGTTACAATTGGTAGATTGCGTGAAAAGTATGCCTGTACTAGATACTTTTAGTTTCATACAGGTGTCATCAATTTTTTTCAAGACAATACCATTATTAGTATTATTGAATGCCAGATCAGATTTTTCTAATTTTGCTTGTGGATCGTTATATTTATCACATATGATTCGCTGTGTATTTAGTGTGCCTGATCCATTCAAATATAATCTAAAGCAATAACCTTTTGATGATCTCAAGACGACACCTCTATTTACATCTGAAAAAATTACATCACTATTTTGGAGAGTTGCCGATTGCCCTGGATTTACACCATCACTCACAGGTATATCTAGCTTAAAAGTAAATAAACCCTGAGTGATATCACTTGCTAAAATACATCCTGAAGGCAAATAAGGGTAAACACCCCAAGCACCTTTCCAATCATGGATGGTGTTATCATACCCCAAACCGTTTTGCAATGTATAAGTATCGTAATAGGCGATTCTTTTTGGAATGATTGGATCGGAAATATCAAACACTTGAACACCATCTTCGTAATAAGATATAAAAAGTGTGTCTCCTTTTACAAAAGGATTATGTGGCCTATTATTAGATTTCACAGGTTCTTCTAATGGGTCCTTGAAAAATCCCACTCTGCTCATTTCAGCGCCTGAAATATCGTAAATGCTAATAGGTCTACCGCGAGGCAATTCTTCTGCAACATAGGCATAATGATTATCATCAGTAGTCCAACTGCTGTGGTTATAACCGCTTAAAATTCCATCTGATTTGACTAATACAATATTGCTAGGGTCCGATACGTCCCACACTTTATTGTTGGTACTATCATATCCATGGGATGCATAAGCAATATGATCTTTCACATGGATATCATGAATATATGTAGTAGGAAATCTTCTCAACAATACCGGATTATTAAGAGTGCCAGCATAACTCACACCATTTACAACTTCTGTATCTAACGTGTATATGGTAATCTGCCCATTAACAGCATTTGACCCTACTACATAAAGTCTTGCATGCATCGTATCAATGTATATATTATGAGCACGCTGAAAATCATTGGTGTTTTGGGTAACGGTATAATTATCTAGATTGATGATTTCGAGACCTTCAGTACATGAGGATCCGTCACATACGCCGTATGCATAATTCCGATACACCTTAAAATCTCGCCATGACACTGTACTTCCATCTACATGTGACAACTTTAGTATAGGATTGGCACAATCAGTAACTTCATAAATATTGATAGCTTGACTAGAGCCAATGATAGCGTATTCCTTATTGTCATCGTCAGTATATCCCCAGATGTCATTGTAAATATTGCCAGGCATTCCGCCAATAGATGCTTTTTTAGCAATGTTTAACGACTGGCAATTTACAGAAATTGAATAAGCTGAAAATAATGTCAAGAAAACTAATTGTATATACTTCATTAGTAATAAATTTACGTTTAAAAATAATCACTAAAATTTTGAAAGTGCATACAAATATACGACACGAAATCATATCTCATCTAAAAAAAGATAAAATCATCTCGATTTTGGTTGAAAACTGTCCAATTAAGGTAGAAAAACAACCAATTAAGGTATTTGATGACCTTATTAGGTCTAATTTTTAATAAATTTTTTGCTAGAGACTTTTGTTTTTTGATCAAATAATGAAACTACATAAAATCCAGCTGGCAACCATGCTATATCTATTGATGTAATATAGTCATTAACAGGTAAATCAAAAATCTTTGTTCCCATTATATCATATACATCAATACGAGTAGAACTGCTAGGATAAGAGTATGAAACATTTAGTACATCTTGAACAGGATTAGGGTAAAGACTGAAAATGGTTGCATCAGCATATGTATCTATAGTGGATACCATCCTACAATTTTCTATTATACACCCATGTTTGTCATATTTTACGATCCATCCATTGCCACGATAGGTAGTATCTGGTGGAATGATAGCATTTATAGTGCCAACTACATAGACACTACCCGATGAAGATACATTGATTCCTGTTACGTTATCTACATAGGCGTAACCATTGACTTCGTCAAGAAAAACGGTATCTATGGATTCCCATACTATTTCTCCTAGTGGATTTATTTTGGTAACGGTTAGTACTTCAGACACTTCTTCTGGGGGCCGTGATGGATCAAAATGAGGTATATAACCTGTGGTGGCCGCATATAGATTTCCTTCAGCGTCCATGGTAGAATGATAAGGATATTCATAGGACTGGTGTTTCCATCCATTTGGATCTTTTATACCAAACGGTGTTTTTCTTAATTCATCAAAATGCTCGTCATACCAAACCACATGTGCAAAAATTGCGGTTCGCTCATCATTTGGACGAGGCCCAAAACCTATATACCCATCAGAAAATGGATCTTTAATTAAATTGTAATTTTTATAGCCCAAAGTATCATAGAATCTATTAACTTCTTTTCCTGAGCTTGCATCATAAACAGAATACCAAATTGGATCATAAACAGTTCCATGTCCTGAATTATTTAAAACTTGACCATAAGTTATAAATGTAGAATCACTCATAGACAGCGCACCGTAGTACTCATGCCAATTTCTTCCTTGTCCGAATAGATTCCAATATACTTGATTACCATCTTCATCGACTTTTAGTACAAAGCCTCTGACGTTTTCATTCAAAAGTTGAATATCTCCATAAATAAGATAGTCATCTTTTAATTTAATTATCCCATAAGTAAAAACACCTAAATTATTAATAGGATAAGAAAAAATTTTACTCCACAAAAGATTTCCTTTTTCACCTAACTTAAACATAAATATATCGTTGTATCCCGCGTCATGTATTACACCATAAAATTGATTTTGAACAGTGTCAAAGTTTAATAAACGACTAGACTTTCCAGCTGAACTAAAATTGTTAACATTTCCTCTATACAATTTTGTTATAATCTCCCATTTACCTAAACTGTCCATAGTAATGAAATTTCCATGCCAGCCATTCACAAAATCATTTGACACACCTAAAATAAATAAACTATCATTATAAATTGTGGATGAAAAGATTGCATTCCCTTTATCGATAATAATATTTTTTTTAAACCCTTGACCATAAGTTATGAAATTTAAAAATAGCATAACAATAGAAATAAATAAAATTTTCATACTCCAAATGTTTTTGGATAAGAGTGTCGGACACATCATTTATCCGACACTCTATCCATTTTAGTTAATTCTTATTGTTTAATAAATTTGTACGTTTGGAGTCCTCCTAATTCGTCCCTTATAACTATGATATACATACCCGCACTTAGAGAATGGATATCAATCTGATTTATCCCCTCAGTTACAGAGTTTGATAAGAAGGTTAGACCTGTCGCGTTTTGCACCATAATAGATGCATTATTGACTTTTCGTTTTATATTTACGTTCAATTCCGTACTAGCAGGATTCGGATATATATCGATATCACCATCAGAAAACTGATATTGTTCCAAAGTCAAGCTTGGTTTTTTGATAACATCTTTTCCTATGATCGGATGGTACAAATATCCGTATTCAGTCAGAAGCGTTTGTGCCCAATGTGCCCCATTACCATTGTAACTATCAGCAAGAGTTATAATACTGCTTAGATCACTTGCTGTTAAAATTGACTTCCCGTTCAAAATTTGAAATAATGATGCCACTGTAACAATATCTGTAGATTCATCTATGGAAG
Source organism: Chitinophagales bacterium (assembly GCA_038219375.1). Taxonomy (GTDB): domain Bacteria; phylum Bacteroidota; class Bacteroidia; order Chitinophagales; family Saprospiraceae; genus OLB9. The sequence continues at coordinate 5,044 of JBBRJL010000180.1, forward strand.
TATATTGCGTTACTATTTTTTGCAATATTGCGTTAGCTCGAGTCCAATCAGCAATAGACACATACTCTTTAAGTAACCATAGATCTGTACCATATTTATTTTCACGCGCCAATTTTAGATATACATCTTCTAAATTGTTAGGATATGTGTTCGAATTAAGCATTACATCTATCAATTTTGTATTTGTGATAGATAAGTAATGTTCCATATTGCTGATTTTATGCTGTTGGGCTAATATTTGATCGTTATTCCAATTGGAAGAATTTACATCCAACTCACCATTAAGTAAATCAATCATGAGTTTTGTTTTATCATATTCAGCAATTAATTCACTTTCTGTTTTAGGATTAGGAATTCCCAAATCACCAGGTAGTACTTCGTATGAATTTGCTTCCTCTTTAGGACAGTAATACCTATTATCCGGAACAGATATTGAATTAAAAGGGTTAATTGGAATTTCACTAAACCCATTCCTATGCCAGTAGGTGAGTGGGATAGTCATCTGATTATCAATACTTCTGTAGGATGAAAAAGTAGAGCCGTTAAATTTATTGCCAGCTACTCTATCAACTATATTAAACTGTCCTACAATAAAAGGATCTGCTTCTAACTGAAATGCTTTTTGCACCTTATGTATGACGCTATTGGTTGCTGTAGATGGGAAAATGTCTCTTTCCCCTGAAGCATATGTATTACAAGAATATCTAAGCCCAGAGCCAGCCCCAGAAGCATTTGCATTTTGGTTAGTAGCTTGACAAGCATAATTCACAGTATTAAACGTATTTCGTCTTACATATTTATCTACAGTCAATGTATTATTGTGGTACACTCCTACTGTTTTGATACCA
>JBBRJL010000181.1:0-5868 GCA_038219375.1 Chitinophagales bacterium
ACAGGCACAGCTGATCTTGCTATCGAAGCAGCCAAAGTCATCCGTCCAGATAAGATAGTAGGTATGGATATCTCTGCGAACATGCTAAAGATAGGTGATGAAAAAATCATAAAAAAAGGATTGGAAAACATCATTTCTTTAGAAATTGGTGATAGTGAAAATCTGAAGTATGATACGGGCAGTTTTGATGCAGTGATGGCCGCTTTTGGGGTCAGAAACTTTGAGAATCTAGAGAAAGGTCTAGCCGAAATGCACCGAGTATTAAGACCGGGCGGAACCATTATGGTACTTGAATTTTCTAAGCCAAGACATTTTCCACTAAAACAACTCTTCAACACATACTTTAAATACGTTTTGCCCGTTATAGGCAAGGTAAGGTCAAAAGACGAAAAAGCATACAAGTATCTTTATGAGTCTGTGCAGGTTTTTCCTGATTACGAAGATTTTACGGTTATATTAAGCAAATTGGGTTTTACCCATACAAGTTATAAAGTTTTAAGCGCAGGCATATGTACCATTTATTTGGCAAAAAAATAGTTTTAATATCAGTCCTACTGTGTGTTGCTCATTTGACTTTTGGTCAGATAAGTGGTAGAGATAGTTACAATTTCCGAAGTTTCAACAAAAAAGCCTACTACTTTGGTATTAATATCGGATTTAACAATTCAGGTTACAAAATACAGCAATCAGGTTTTTTTATCAATAATGACTCTATCAGAGTAACGGAAGGCAATAGTTCCGTTGGTGTCAATATGCATATGATCACCAATCTTAAACTAGGGGAATACTTTGATTTCAGATTTTTGCCTGGATTCTCATTTGCACAGCGTGGCATAGAGTTTACATCTGTTGCAGAAGGAGGCAGGGTTATTGAACGAAACTTGGAATCCGTATTTTTTGAATTGCCGTTCCACATTAGATTCAAATCTGAACCATACAAAGACAAAAGAATGTTTGTCGTTGCGGGACTAAAATACAGCTACGACGTGCAGACCAACTCGAAGTCAAGACAATCACTTATCAAAATTGCTCCCCACGACTTCCAATACGAGGTGGGATTAGGAATTCAGATGTTCTATCCTTATTTTATATTTTCTCCTGAGATTAAATTTTCTCGTGGACTAGGAAATATCTTATTGTATGACCGTGGTCAAAATGAAGCAAGGGTATTAGAAAATGTAGTGTCTCAAATATTTACTATATCTTTCAACTTCGAAGGTTAAAATCAATTATTCATCCTCGCATCCTATCAAGGAGATTACTTAATAGTTCATATTCTTTTTCTGTCAGCGTTTTGATTTGCATATCGGATTCATTGACATCATCTGATATCTTTTCTACTGTTTCGATTCCCTTTTCAGTCAACGAAATATCCATTTTACGTTTATTGCCAGGACATACATTCCTAGTAACTAATCCCAAATTTACCAATTTCCCGACAAGTCGTGTGAGGTCGCAGCCTTTATCTAGCATCACATCTTTGATATAACCTGGTGAAACTGGTTCAGGATATTTACCCTTCAATATTCTGAGTATATTAAAATGATTATCTTGAATACCGTAAGAAGCAAATATATTTATGTGGGAATCCCTGAAGTAATTTGCTGTATAGATCAGGTTGATGTATGCTTTGTGGTATCCATCTTTAAATTTCGCCTGCCTTATGACTTTTTCTATATCCACTATTTTGGATTAACATTTGTCAAAAATAAACATTGCCTCCCCATTATATTTTCATGGGAAGGCTACATTATAAACAGTAAAACTTGATCTTTGGTTGTTACGAACGCAAGCAACTATTCTGAAAAGTAAATAAATCCTGGTACAATTCCAGTTGCGAATCTTCCTGTGGCCTTGGTCTCAGGATTAATAAATAGAACTTCCCCAGCTGAAGAAAAATCCTTTGCATCTGCCAAAAATATCCTGTTGGACGATTTCTCATAACTGATACCATAGAAGAAACCGTCATATATCGATTCATCTTCAAAAGTAGTATCTGTGATATCATGTGCCATCACCTTACCATCCATCAGGAAGTACAATCTATCTCCATTATTATCGATGACTAGCCCATTTGCACCATTCGAAATTGTATAAGATGCGACCTTCTGATCATCTCTCAATCGATGTAGCGACCCAAGCGTATTAAACAATGGATCAAATGCAAAATTTCCTCCACACAATACCCAAATGTCATTATTCTTGTCTTTCAATATGGCACTTGGACTATCGCCCGTGACAATTGTCTTTGATATCTTATTTGTTTTAGTATCTACTACCACGACATCTTGCGAAGACTGTCCGTACGGCGATGTGAGTGTCACATAAAGTTTATCACTAGAAAACAACATATTTTCTGGTAGGTTACTTACGTTAATAGATGCAGAAATAGTAAGATTTTTTGTGTCGATTTCGTTTATCTTTCCTGTAGCAAAATCATTATTGTAAGAAGTTACGTACAGTTTTGTGCCATCTGTTGCAAAATATCGCGGCAAGTCGATAGATATCTCCCTTATCAATTTAAAATCAGCAGCATTTACTACTTGAATTTTTGCTGCATTATTTACAGCTATAAAGTATTTGTTATCAAACTTTATCATAGACTGTGCAATATTGCCTAATACTTTCCCACTATTCTTAGTAGCGAAAAGGTCATTGATAAGCAAATTATTAGACTCATTACGAAAAGTGATCGTCCCTGTCCCTCCTTGAAAAACGCCTTGATTAACCACAAAAATTCCTGATGAAAAATCATCATTTATTACTAATTTATCTTTTTCACAAGATGAAAAAATAAAAACCCAGCCAATTAAAATGACTAAAAATTTGTTCATTATTATTAATTTAATTTGAAAAATAGAAATATATTAATTTTACTTTACGGTATATCTAGCTGAAAGAATAAAATGCCTTCGTGGCAAAGGGAAAAATCTAACTATTGCATAATCTTCATTTAGCATATTAAAAATATTGAGTTGCCATTGCCATGTTTTATAAGTGTACCCAACCCTAAGGTCAAGTATTTGATTGACAGGAAGTGATTGAGAGTGGTCAGGCGTATCGTACCGTTTTCCAGTCAAATGATATGTAAGCGTTGTTTCGACATGATTCTTTCGAATACTTGCCGTTGCGTTCAATTTGTGCATTGGGACGTAGATAAGTTGTTTGCCTACTTGTTCTGTACTCGTATAATGTTCAATGGCCGATGTGCTATTCAGGGCATAACTCAATGATGTCTTTAGCAAGAATTTTTTAAAATCAAAAGTTTTCCATCCATCAATTTCTAGTCCTGTACTTCGTACTTTTTTCTGATTGACTGGCGAAAAAATACCGTTGTTGCCCGGCACCCATTGTATCCAGTCGTTTATGATATTAAAATATGTTTTACAAGCGATCTGAATACTCTTCCACTCAAATTTAGTACCCAATTCAGCTTGCACTATTTTTTCAGTTTTTAGATCAACATTCCCCCCTACAGGCCAATAAAGATCGTTTAGGCCTGGTAAATTGTAGTTCTTAGCGATGTTCAAACTAGTATTTTTGAAATTTATCAATAATGAGCCTGCCGTCGGCATCAAAATATTGTCCACCAAGTCTTGTCTAATCGAAAGTTGACTGACTATGTTCTTGCCTAATAATATTCGTTTTGAAGCTCCAAGATTGATGGTATTCCTATTTTTTACTTCCGTATAAAAATTAGGATTAGCGACGTCTCTTCTATATTTCAAAAATAAATGATGATCATTCTTTCTGTTTTCAGTGAGTTCGATCCCTGCCTGAAAAACGTCAACATTTGATCTAGAGTCAATGCTAAGTGTCATATAATCTAGTCCTTCTTTCATATAAGCCATACTCGTAGCTACCTTGTATCCTGATGTAAAGTATTTATGATTCAAGTTTATTCTGAGATTTCGATCTTTTTGTAACTGATTGATGTTGGCTGATGTGATACTGACAGGTATATTTCTGTGAGCGTCTTGCCACCAAAAATCCAATTCCAACACATTATGGTTATTGATGACAAATTGATTTCGATAGATTATATTTCGGTTGTGAAAATCTGTTGCCGTCCTTTTTTTAATATCTTGCCCATCTTTGTATGAAAAAATGTTATTCTCCATACCATAACTTGTTCCTAGCTGATGTGTCATTTTCCCCGTTTTCACCTCGGTTAAAAAGCTGACCATATAGTTTTGTAAAGATGACACAGAAGTCGTTACTTGGATTTTGTCTACTTGACTATGTTTACCAATTGTAATGGCACCCGCCAAGCTATTATTGCCCGTCAAAGTAGGTGAACCAAATGAATAAAAATTTACATCTCCCATTAACGAAATTGGTATCAAATTATAATCAAAACTACCATTCACCACACTTTGAATATTAATACCATTCCACAACACAGGTAGATGTCGTGTGGCCATACCACGATGCAGGAAGGTATGAAGTCCTCCTAGTGTACTTATTTGTAACTGACCACTTGTGATGTTTTGTAAAAAATCTGGTGTGCGTATGATCAATTGGCTACTGTCATTATGCTCATGACTTGGTGAAATGATATCAAAAGCATATACTTTATCACCTTTAATTATAACGGAGTCCATTACATGTTGACCATACAAAGGGATATCTTCACTTAAGAAAACACTCATTAAAAAAAGAAAGGTAAAAAATCTGGTCAACACTTATTTTTTTGTCGGGAAGACACGGTAGACCAATAGAAAAACGCTTTAACTAATACATCCATATGGATATCTAATAATTAAAACAGCCTCCACTTGACCGACCTTTCGTCCCGAAAGTCAATACAAAAAATACATATTGGCAGGTCTTCTGACTTATTTCACTTTCGGCACCTTCCCATCTTTTGTTAAGAGACAGTGGTATATTGCCTAAGCTTTGTTGAAATTTACAGCTACGGGGATAGTTCCGGACTCAAGGACATATAGTCATTTACACCGGATTCCCTTTTAATGCTTCTAGGAGATTTATACCAAAAGTGTATACAAAATAGTCCAATAAACTTTAACTTTTTTATTTTGCACTATTTTATAAATACATTTGGTATTACACTAAGAAACAACCAATATGGTGCAAATGTAGAAATTTTTTTCAATTAATTGCAATAACAGGAAATAAAAAAGCGCTCCATGGAAAACCCACGAGCGCTTTTTTAATTTAATTAGTATCACCTAAAATTCTATAATCACTATTTATGACAAATGTAGATGATAAGTTTATATTGGTTTACAAGACAGTGACGTCTCCTACCTTAATTTCTATTTTATCATCCAATGTCACCAATTCTATTTTATAAACATAGACACCAGGAGTTACTTTATTGGAATTTAATTTACCATCCCACCCTTGCGAACGATCACCAGCGGCGATGTTTTCTTTCAAGAATACCAAATTACCCCATCTGTCAAATACACTCATTGACTTAATGTTTTTGATATTTTCAAATCCTTGTACAAAGAATGATGCATTATTGCCATCGGGCGAGAATACATTTGGAATAGTAATAACAGATACTTTTTGTACCTTAACCGTGATGCATTTATCTACCGTACATCCATTGTTAAAGAAAACAGTCACACAATATGTCTCATCTTTTTCAGGCGCTACATTGACAGTCAAACAATTTGTTCCTTTGCATATAATACTACCATCCGAAGAAACCCATATAATGGAATCAACCGTAGAAGCAAGATTAGATACAGTTGCCGTAAGCTGTGTAGGTTGACCGCTTATGATATTTACGTTACCAGATAATACCAAAGTAGGCTCCGCAGATGAAGCTATTGTAAATGCATCATTTGCTGTACAACTATTAGCATCTGTCACCAATACCTGATAAGAAGCCGG
>JBBRJL010000182.1:0-5852 GCA_038219375.1 Chitinophagales bacterium
AGGAAAAGATATTGCCAATCCTCTTGCCACAATTCTTTCTGTGGAGATGATGTTAAGAGATTTCGGATATCTTGATGAAGCAGATGATATTATCAGAGCTGTAGATACCTGTATTGCTGACGGATTCCTGACAGAAGACCTTAAACCAATAGTAGCCGTGGGATGCGCAGCTGTTGGCGATCGAGTTGCTCATTTGATAGTTTAGTAGTTGTTAAGGATTCTTAATGTTGTTTTTTTATCTAATAAAACAACTAGTTTCAATCACTTAGACCTGTAACATAATCTGACTTAATCATTTCATTAACAGATTTTTATATCATATATCTAGGATTTGGGCTTCGTAATGATTTTTAAATATTAAGTTAAGATCCACGTCCAATCATTTTATCTTTGTCACCTTATAGTCATCCTACCTTAATTTGGATGTAGTTATTTTAAACATTAAAATCTCATGCTGAATAAATATAGTAGACACGTTACTCAAGATCCTTCTCAACCAGCGGCACAAGCAATGCTCCATGCTATTGGATTGTCTAAAGAGGATTTGCTCAAAGCCCAAATTGGAATTGCAAGTACCGGTTGGGACGGTAATCCGTGCAACATGCATCTCAATGACTTAGCAAAAGACATAAAAAAAGGTATAAACAGCGAAGGACTTGTAGGACTTATATTCAATACTATCGGAGTGAGCGATGGCATCTCAATGGGAACTGCAGGTATGAGATTTTCGCTTCCTTCTCGAGATATTATTGCGGACTCTATCGAAACCGTAGTTTCTGCTCAATGGTACGATGCTGTGGTAGCTATAGTAGGCTGTGACAAAAACATGCCTGGTGCATTAATGGCATTAGGCAGACTTAACAGACCGGGTATCATAGTGTATGGAGGTAGCATAGCCCCTGGATGTCATGCCGGAAAAAATCTTGATGTTGTCTCCGCTTTTGAAGCTTTAGGGCAGAAATTAAGTGGTGAAATCAATCAGGAAACATTTGAGAATATTATTTTGAAAGCTTGCCCGGGCGCAGGTGCTTGTGGTGGTATGTATACTGCAAATACTATGGCATCGGCTATAGAAGCCTTAGGTATGAGCTTGCCATACAACTCGTCAAATCCTGCAGTGAGCAAAAACAAAGCGGATGAGTGCGCACTTCTTGGTAAAGCAATTTTAAATCTCCTCCATTTGGATATAAAACCAAGAGATATTGTTACCTTAAAATCTCTAGAAAACGCTGTCAAACTCATCACTGTACTTGGTGGAAGCACCAACGCTGTCCTCCATTTATTGGCAGTGGCTGATGCATTTGAATTGCCTTTTACATTAGATGATTTTCAGAAATGGAGCAACGAAACTCCTTTCTTAGCCGATCTCAAACCAAGTGGCAAATATGTTATGCAAGATCTTCACGAAGCTGGAGGTATTCCGGCAGTCATGAAAATGATGTTGAACGAAGGATTGATGGATGGAAGTTGTCTGACAGTTACAGGCAAATCTATCGAAGAAAACTTAAAACACATTGAGCCCATAGGGGAAACACAAAAAGTAATCTACCAAGTGAATCAACCAATAAAAACAACTGGTCATATTCAAATCCTGTATGGCAACTTAGCAACAGAAGGATCAGTGGCAAAAATTACGGGGAAAGAAGGCGAAAAATTCATTGGTCCCGCTAGAGTTTATAACTCAGAAGAACTGGCAAATATGGGTATTCAAAATAATGAAATAACAGAAGGTGATGTCATAATCATCCGATATTGTGGACCAAAAGGTGGTCCGGGAATGCCAGAAATGCTCAAACCTACCTCACTGATCATGGGTGCAGGCTTAGGCAAATCAATAGCATTGGTTACAGATGGCAGATTTTCAGGAGGTACACACGGATTTGTAGTCGGCCACGTCACACCTGAAGCTTTTGATGGCGGATCGATTGCATTGGTTGAAAATGGGGACATCATCATCATAGACGCTGTCAACAACACCATTTCTGTAGACTTAGCAGAAAGTATTCTTGAAGCGAGAAGACAAAAATGGGTGCAACCAAATGAAATATTGAAAGGATTTTTAAAAAAATATCGCGCAACTGTGGCATCTGCCAGTCAAGGATGTATCACTTGCTAAACAATAAAAATATATCATTATGGAAGTAATGGAAGTAAAATCAAATCAGGAGATCACCGACCAAAAGATCATGGTAAGTGGTGCTGAAGTGATCATCAGGTGCCTGATAGAAGAAGGTATACAAACTATTTTTGGCTATCCGGGCGGAGCTATCATGCCTGTGTATGACGCTTTGTATGATTTTGAAGACCAGATCACCCATATATTGACTAGACATGAACAAGGAGCAATTCATGCGGCTGAAGGTATGGCCAGAGTGAGTCGGCAGCCTGGCGTAATATTTGCAACATCGGGGCCTGGTGCCACAAACCTTATGACAGGTCTTGGAGATGCGTTGATGGACTCTACACCTTTAGTGTGTATCACAGGGCAAGTGTTTGCCCACCTTTTAGGTTCTGACGCTTTCCAGGAGGTAGACGTCATCGGGTGTACTAATCCCATTACCAAATGGAATTGCCAAGTGACCAAAGCATCTGAAATTTCTGATGCCATCGCAAAAGCTTTTTATGTAGCAAACTCGGGCCGGCCTGGACCAGTATTAATTGACATTACCAAAAATGCGCAAATAGATAAAACCTTATTTGAATACCGCAAAAAACCAGTAGTAAGATCATATCACCCTAAACCAACAGTCAACCTTGATAAAATAAAGGAAGCCGCTGATCTTATCAATTCAGCTAAGAAACCATTTATTTTAGCTGGTCATGGTATCCATATTTCACATGCACAAGGCATTTTTAAGGATTTTGTAGAAAAATCCGGAATACCTGTAGGAAGTACAATTCACGGTTTATCTGCCTTGTCTGATGATCATCCATTGATGAAAGGCATGCTTGGTATGCATGGTAACTTAGCACCTAATGTTTTGACCAACTCGTGTGATGTACTCATTGCTATTGGGATGAGGTTTGACGATAGAGTTACGGGCAATTTGTCCAAGTATGCCAAACAAGCTAAGGTCATTCACATAGAAATAGACCCATCAGAAATAGACAAAAACGTCAAAACAGCAGTAGCAATCCACGCCGATGCCAAAGAAGCCTTAGAATTGCTCTTAAGTCAAGTCGAAACAAAAACTTACCCAGAATGGTATCAGCAATTCGATCAGTTATACCAACAAGAGTACGACAAAGTAATCTCCAGAGACTTAGATATCAGTCTAGATAAACAGATGACAATGGGCAGAGTGGTAAAAGAAGTTTCTAGACAGACATATGGAAAAGCAATAGTTACGACCGATGTAGGCCAACACCAAATGGCAGCAGCTAGATATTATGACTATCTTGGCGATAATCAGTGGGTTTCTTCCGGAGGAGCTGGTACTATGGGATATGGACTACCAGCAGCTATTGGTGCAAAAGTTGCTGGCAAAGACCGTACTGTTGTAGCTTTTATAGGAGATGGAGGTTTTCAGATGACACTACAAGAGCTAGGCGTCTGCTCGCAATGGAATATAGGTGTAAAAATCATTATTCTAGACAATGAATTCCTCGGTATGGTGCGCCAATGGCAAGAATTGTTTTTTGAAAGAAGGTATTCATCTGTTGAATTAAAAAACCCTAATTTCTGTATGATTTCTGAAGGATTCGGAGTGAAAGCAAAAAAAATAACCAAAGCATCTGAACTAGAGTCAGCGGTGACAGAAATGCTTAAATATGACGGCCCATACCTCCTTCATGTCATGGTGGAGAAAGAAGACAATGTGTTCCCGATGATAGCTACAGGCAAAGCAGTTGACGAAATTTCATTAGAATAATATAAAGAAGTTAGAGATGCAAGAATATACAATGACCGTATTTAGTGAAGATAAGACAGGACTTCTTAGTAGGATAGTCACTATTATTGCACGTAGACATTTTGATATTAGAAGTATCACCGTGTCACCATCGTCTATGGAAGGAATTTACAGATTTACCATAATGCTTTTCCTTGAAGAAGAACAAGTAAGAAAATTGACAGAGCAAATAGAAAAACAAGTAGATGTGCTCAAAGCTTTTTATTATGATAATAGCCAAATCATTTACCAAGAGATTGCACTCTACAAAGTACCTACAGAAGCTTTTTATAATGGTGATAGCGTAGAGAGACTCATCAGAAGGCATAATGCTCGAATACTTACCATAGAAAAAGAATACATCGTAATTGAAAGAACAGGTCACCAAGTTGAGACAGAAGCTTTGCTTACGGAATTGAAGGAGATCGGCATTTACGAATTTGTACGTTCAGGCCGAATAGCAATAGTAAAACCGATGGAAAGACTAAAAAATTATTTAAAATCAATAGAAGCATAAAACAATACTTATTTCATAAATCTTAATAAAATATTATGGCGCAATTAAATTTTGGAGGCACCTTAGAAAACGTTGTAACACGTGATGAATTTCCATTGGCAAAAGCTAGAGAAATATTAAAAGACGAGACCATTGCCATTATTGGATATGGTGTACAGGGTCCTGGTCAAGCCCTAAATCTGAGGGACAATGGGTTTAATGTTATCATCGGTCAGCGACCAAACTCCCACTCATGGGACAAAGCGGTAAATGACGGTTTTGTACCTGGACAAACTTTGTTTCCTATCGAAGAAGCCGCCGCCAAAGGTACTATCATACAATATTTACTTTCTGATGCTGCTCAAATAGCTGTTTGGCCACAACTCAAACCACACCTTACAGCAGGCAAAGCGTTGTACTTTTCGCATGGATTTGGTATCACCTACAAAGAGAGAACAGGTATCATCCCTCCTACTGATATCGATGTCATTTTGGCCGCCCCTAAGGGTTCTGGTACAAGCTTGAGACGTCTATTCTTGGCAGGTAAAGGTCTAAACTCTAGTTATGCGATCTTCCAAGACGCTACGGGTAAGGCAAAAGATAGAGTAGTAGCCCTAGGTATAGGCATCGGGTCGGGATATTTGTTTGAAACAGATTTTAAAAAGGAAGTTTATTCTGATCTTACTGGTGAGCGTGGTACATTGATGGGCGCTATCCAAGGAATATTTGAAGCACAATACAATGTTTTACGTAAAAATGGTCACAGTCCTTCCGAAGCATTCAATGAAACCGTGGAGGAACTTACAGAATCCTTAATGCCTTTGGTAGCTGAGAATGGTATGGACTGGATGTATGCCAATTGTAGTACTACAGCGCAAAGAGGTGCACTCGACTGGAAAAACAAATTTAGAGATGCTGTTTCTCCGGTATTCGAAGACCTATACAAAAGTGTAGCCGCTGGTGAAGAAGCCCAAAGATCCATAGACACAAACTCCCATCCAGATTACCGAGAGAAACTCGAAGTAGAACTTAAAGAACTCCGTGAATCAGAAATGTGGCAAGCTGGAAAAGTGGTCAGAAGCCTTAGGCCAAAAATATAAATAGCAACGTTTGAGAAATTGATCTGTATTCATTCGTGTACAGATCAATTTTATTTGATAAAAGAAATTATTAAAAAAACATTAAAATCCTAACTAACAAAACAACATTAGCCGTACTTTTACGTTTCAAATGAGCAGTTTCCCTCAAAATCATGTAATATTATAAAAATATTGCATACATTTGCATTTTTTTAATCTCATTTCTTATCAATATAATTATATTTGAATCTAATGGAGTTCAGAAAATCTACATTATTTGCCCTTATTTGTACAATTGTATTTATTTACAATGCTAACAATATTTCAGCACAACCGTTGCTTCCTATTGTGCTAAACGTTGATTGTGCCACAGGTGTCACTGGAGAT
>JBBRJL010000183.1:0-5845 GCA_038219375.1 Chitinophagales bacterium
GTCCCTGTGCCACAATTTACCGCCTTGTTTCATGACGCAGATATCAATCATTTTGCAGATACGGTTCCATCACCTTGGCTTGTAAAACCTAGAATGCAAGCGTCTGCTACTGGAATTACTAAGATTTACCATAAAGACCATCTCTGGGAAGTACTTAACAAATTAGGTGGTGAGCGACATGAATACCTCCTAGAAAGATTTGCTCCAGGCGCTGTGTATCACGTAGATTCGCTTACATATGAAGGGAAAGTTATTTTTTCTAGAGTAAGCCAATATCTTGATACCCCGTTTGAAGTAGCTCATGGTGGTGGTATTTTCAGGTCCCATACTATAGAGGTTGGTAGTACAGAAGATATCGCTCTTCAGAAACTGAATGTTGATGTTATGAAGGCGTTCGGTATGCAATATAGTGCTTCACATAGTGAATTCATTAAGTGTAACGAAGATGGTAAGTATTACTTTCTTGAGACAGCATCGAGGGTTGGCGGTGCGAATCTTGCTGAGATGGTTCAACATGCATCAGGTATAAACTTATGGTCTGAATGGGCAAAAATAGAATCCGCTGTATTCAGTGGTAAAAAATATAAACTCCCAAATGTAAGACAAGATCATGCAGGTATTATTGTATCGCTTTCTAAGTATGCGTCCCCAGACAATTCATCATTCGAAGATAAGGAGATCGTTTGGAGAATGAATAAAAAACATCATATTGGACTCATCTTACAAGGGAAGGATAGAAATAAGATATTACATCTTTTGGATAAATATTGCGAAAGAATAAAAAACGAATTCCATGCGAGTTTACCTCCATCAGATAAACCGACAAGCTAGAAACCAATCATTAATAATCCCTTAGCGCTTAGTTCTAGGCTTCGTTTTATTAGTATGTTGTAAATACTTTACTACTTCAATAAAAAATATTAATACAATCGCGCCACCAACAGAAGTAACAAGATTGCCAAAAAATCCTTCAATCATGGGTATTTTGGCAATCTTTACTACCCAAGTACCGACGAATCCACCTATGATCCCAACTGCAATATTACCTAAAAAGCCGAAGCCGTCTCCCCCTAAAATTCTGCTAGCAATGTATCCACAAACCGCTCCAAAAAATATAGTGCCTATTAGTGCCCAATCGATTGCAAACGATGATAATATAACCATAATATTAATAATTGTGTTAAAGCATTCAATGAAAAAGAATCAAATAAAACTGGTTTAACTAAAAAAAGGGAATCATTACTGACTCCCTTTCTACATTTATTTAACAAGATAGTAACTATCCTCCAAAATCATCGAATGCTACATTCTCTTCAGGTATTCCCCAATCATCTGCCATCTTGATGACTGACTGGTTCATCATCGGAGGTCCACAGAAATATACTTCTATTTCTTCAGGAGCAGGATGTTTATTTAAGTATTGTTCTATCACTACATTGTGTACAAATCCTTTGAATCCATCTCCTTCAGGATCATTCAGATCTTTTTTCTCTACCCAATTGTCTTCAGGAAGCGGATTGTCAAGAGCGACAGCAAATCTGAAGTTAGGGAATTGTTTTTCAATTTCTCTGAATTCCTCAATATAAAATAGTTCCTTTTTGGTTCTACCACCATAAAAGAAGGTAACTTTTCTACCTGTTTTTAAGGTAAGGAATAAGTGATACAAATGCGATCTCATTGGAGCCATACCTGCCCCACCACCAACATATAACATTTCCGCTTGAGTCGGCTTGATGAAAAACTCACCATATGGTCCGGAGATAGTTACTTTGTCACCCGGTTTTCTTGAGAATACGAATGATGAACAAATACCTGGATTTACAGTTTCATATCCATCCCACTGTCTTTTACCGTCAGCCCCAAACTTAAATTTGAATGGTGGAGTAGCTATTCTAATAGTGAGTGAAACTATATTTCCTTCTGCTGGGTGATTTGACATAGAGTAGGCTCTGAATATAGTCTCATCATTAACCATTTTGAGATCCCACATTTTATTTTGATCCCAATCCGCTTGAAATTTATCAGGCGTATCATGGTATTTTGGATGCGCAGTGATATCGAAATCTTTAAAGTCGACCGTTACTGGTGGTACATCTATCTGAATATATCCGCCTGCCTGAAAATCAAGACTTTCTCCTGGAGGTAGTTTTACAATGAATTCTTTAATAAAAGTAGCGACGTTATAATTTGAAACTACTTCACATTCCCATTTCTTGATACCGAATATTTCATCAGGAATACTGATGTTCATATTTTCTCTAACCTTTACTTGACAGGCAAGTCTCATACCTTCAGCTGCTTCTTTGCGTGTAAGGTGATTCAACTCTGTAGGTAGCACATCACCACCTCCTGAGTACACATGACACTCACACATTGCGCAAGTTCCACCACCACCACATGCAGAAGGTAGGAAGATATTTCTTTCACCCAATGTCGACAAGAGAGAAGACCCTGGTTGTACCATTATTGGATTTTCCTCATCACCATTAATGATAAGTGTAACATCGCCCTGTGGGACGAGCTTCTTCCTAGCATAGATAAGCATGTAGGAGAGACCTAAGATAATCAAAGAAAAAACTATAACTGCTAAGCCAATAAATAACATATTGCTATTAATTTTATTTTTTTAATTAAAATGCCGCTGGATCAATTCCCATTAATCCCATAAAAGCCATTCCCATCATTCCTGTCAGTATAAAAGCCATTCCCAAACCTCTTAATGGAGCTGGAACGGCAGAATATTGCATCCTCTCTCTGATAGCAGCAATGGCTACGATAGCGAGAAACCATCCAAAACCACCACCTAAACCAAAAGCTACCGATTGACCAAAATCATATTCTTTACTAACCATAAAGAGTGAACCTCCTAAGATAGCACAGTTAACGGTGATGAGTGGTAGGAAGATACCTAATGCATTGTATAATGAAGGTGATAACTTTTCGACAACCATCTCTACCAATTGTACCATTGATGCAATCACCGCAATGAATAAGATAAACCTAAGAAAAGTCAAATCCATACCCATTATACCGCCATCTAATATTAATGAATTTATTAACCAGTTGATAGGCATGGTGATTCCCAAAACAAAGATTACTGCTATTCCAAGACCAAAAGCGGTTTTTACACTTTTTGAAACAGCTAGGTAAGAACACATTCCTAAGAAATAAGCAAGGGCTAGATTCTCAATGAATGCGGATTTTATAAATATATTTAACAAGTCTCCCATTTCAATTATTACTTTTAATGTGTAAGATTAAGATATGTCTACCAATTTTTTATTGTATGCTCTATGTACCCAAACGATCACACCAATCACAAACATAGCTGACGGGAATAACACCATGAGATTATTAGGTGCATACCAACTCAACCAAGCACTCTGGCTTGTATTGACAGCATACTCAGCAGTCGGTCCGATTATTTTGAATCCAGCGAGTGCCCCTTTACCAAACAATTCGCGTATCGCTGCAATTATTACTAGAATGATTGCGTATCCCAAACCATTACCTATTCCATCCAAAAAAGACTTCCAAGGTCTGTTGGCCATCGCATAAGCCTCAAGTCTACCCATTACAATACAGTTTGTAATGATCAAACCAATAAATACAGACAATTCCTTATAAATTGGATAGCTTATGGCTTTTAATCCGAGCTCTACTACCGTTACTAGGAAAGCTACAATGACTAACTGCACGATCATACGTACCTGCTTTGGTATGTAATTTCGTAACATAGACGTAAACAAATTTGAGAAACCTACTACTAGAGTTACCGCTATCCCCATTACTATTGCTTTTGTCAATAACGTAGTTACTGCCAATGCAGAACAAACACCCAAAACCTGCACAGTAATTGGATTATTATCATTCAAAGGGTCTGTCAACAATCTTTTTTCTTCCTTTCCGAAAGAGAATGCTGCTTCCTTTTGCTCTAAAACCTTAACTTCTGCCATTTTAAATTTTATTTAAAGTTTATGACTTTTTATTTTTAATGATGAATGGTTCGTAATATTGCAACCCTCTCATCAACATTTCATCTACTCCATCAGCTGTGATAGTTGCACCTGATATACCATCTACTTGATAGGTTTTATCTTTTGCACCACTTTTTATGACTCTTACTGACGTAAAATCTCCTTCCGCGTTAAAGATTTTTTTACCAGTGAATTGATCGACCCAAGATTGGTTATCCTTGATTTCTGCGCCCAAACCAGGTGTTTCTCCTTTATGATCAAATGATGTACCTGCTATCGTCGTCCAATCTGACTCCAAAGCAATTATTCCCCAGATTTCATCCCAAAGTCCCTTACCTCTGTCTGAGACAATATTGTATTTCTTCTTGTCAGCTGCTGTAAAGATATATAGAGGTAGGATTCTATCCTGCTCATCTTTCTTCATTTCTTTAGCTAGATCAAGATTATTTGCATTTGTTGACATGCCACTTGTAGCTGCCTTTATTTGATCAGTGGTGAGTTCTTCACCTTTCATATTTAAAACTTTTTGTTCTATTTGTGTTGCAAAAACATCTTGAACTTCTGTGTTTGAAAGTGTATTCACATCTTTGCCTAACTGTGCTGAAACTGCAGAAAGAATAGCTTTATTGTTGTAAACGGCCTCATTTTCACTATGAATTCCTTTCAGACCTGTCACCATAAGTGCCAATACGAAGGCAACAACGACGGTCATTATTAATGTAAATTTTATAACGTAACTTGTATTATGCACGGCTCAATCTTTTTTTAATGTTTGAATCAATTACGAAGTAGTCTATAGTAGGTGCAAAAGTATTAAGGAATAAAATCGCCAACATCCAACCTTCTGGGTATGCAGGGTTCATTACTCTGATCAAAATACCTATAAAACCTATTAAGATACCATATATCCACTTTCCTGTGTTTGTACTCGTTGCGGTCACAGGGTCTGTTGCCATAAATGCCATTGAGAAAAGGAAGGAACCCATCATCATGTGTTGCGTCCACGTTACCGTCATAAACGGTGTCGTCCCAAGTGCATTTAAGAGCATTGTAGTACCGATCAAACCGACTACCATACCAACCATTATCCTCCAACTGGCCACTTTAGTAAGTATCAAGATTAATGCACCCAATACTATAAATATCTTGTTAGTCTCGCCTATCGACCCTGGAATACTGCCCCAAATCATTTGCCCCTCAGAGTAGACAGTTGTGACCTTCCCCCAACCACCTTGATATGCCAAGGCTAGAGGCGTAGCTCCAGAATATGTGTCTACCACGGCTGTACCTGATCTAAATGTATCTAAACTCAGCCATTCGAAAAGATTATTAAAAAATCCTGTATGAAACCAAGTATAATCTGCCATTGCACCTGGAGCTGTTTTCTCAAAGCCTGAAACCCAAACTTCATCGCCCGCTATGGTAAGTGGATAAGCAAAAAACACGAATACCCTTGATAACAAGGCAATATTCCAAATGTTCATACCAGTACCTCCAAATGCTTCTTTCCCTATCACAACTGCAAATGCTACTGCAACAGCCAATATCCACAATGGAATATCAGGTGGCATGATCAAAGGAATCAACGCTCCTGAAACTAGAAACCCTTCTTCTACGGCATGCCCTTTTTTTGCAGCAAAATAAAACTCAATACCCAAACCCACCACGTGAGCAACAATAAATATAGGTAGTAGCTGTATCAAACCATGCGCTAGTTTCAAGTGGAAACCTTCTAGAAAACCAAGATATTGACCAGCTGCCACAAAGTGTTGATGTCCAATATTATAAGTACCGAATAAATAACATAATTGCATGGAAATAACTACGGTAACCATGAGTCGTTTCAAATCCATACCATCACGGATATG
>JBBRJL010000184.1:0-5845 GCA_038219375.1 Chitinophagales bacterium
CTACACTTAAAAAAATATTGGGCAGCAGTGGGATAGCATTAAGCACAGGGACGCTCATTATTTTTGCATTGATAGCAGGATTCTTTATCGTAGGTCTGACGATGTACACTTCCGCCCTCGATAGATTGAAGGATTATGGAACGCTGAAAGCCATCGGAGCAAGCAATAAATTTATCAGCCGACTGATTCTTACACAAGCTTCCATCTTTGCTATTGTAGGCTTTGCGGTCGCATACTTATTACTGTTAGGATTTCAAAAAGGCGTTGCAAATTCGGGATTAATATTTAGTTTTTCACCCTTGCTTTTATTGGCCATTTTTACTGTCATCGCATTTATTTCGATCGGTGGCGCATCATTTTCATTAAGAAAAATAAAAGGAATAGAACCCGCATCTGTATTTAGATAAAATTAAGAGAATGATAAAGAAATATATTCGAATCATAGCAGCATGTACATTGATTATTAACATTGCTTCTGCACAAACCACCCTTACATTGTCAGAAGCCATTATTGCAGCCTTTAGTAACCGAAAAAATATTCAAGCAGGAAAAATGGATATAACTATACAACAACTCAAAACAAAAGCCTTATATAAAAAATATGGGCCGCAGGTATCCGCCGAATACAATTACAACTACAATCCAATCTTGCAAAGTTCCATTATTCCAGTGGGCATATTTAATCCTGCTTTACCATCAGATGCTACAGAGAGAATACAGTTCGGAACGAGATGGTCACAAACTGCAGGCATAACAGCTACACAGCCACTATATGACGCTACCATAAGAAAGCAAATAAATGAAAACCGATTGCTTGAAAAAATAAGTAAAGCATCTCAAGCTCAAACGGAATATGAATTGGCTTATGAAGTATCAAAAGCGTACACCAATATTTGGCTTCAACAACAGCAAATAAATGCAGCCATTATTGATACATCCAGAACTAGAATAAGCTATCAGTTGCAAATAGATAATTATCAGGCCGGGCGTTTATTAAAATCCGACTTAAATATAGCCAATATCAATCACAATAATACAAAGCAAAAACTGACGGATGCAACTATACAATGGGTGGAAAATAAAATTTACTTGATGTATCTGACAGGGATGCTTGACAGCGAAGCCAATGATTTCAAAATCGACACTACTTTTTTTAATAATCCTATTCTATTATTGGATGATACAAAAATTTTATTAGATAGCATTCCTATTTTTCAGCAACTGAATTTACAGAAACAATTATCTCTGTTACAGGTCGAAACAGAAAGATCTAAATATATGCCCATTGTGAATCTAAAAGGCTTTTTGGGTGCCAATCAATTTAGCAACGAATTTAATCCTTTTAAAGCTAATTCTTGGTTTGGGTTCAGTTATATTGGACTGAATGTGAACGTTCCGATTCTGCTAGCGGAAGATAGAAAGAATGTCTCACAGCAGTTGCAACTTCAATCACAACAATACACCTTACAACAGGATGAAAAATCTGCTCAATTCAAACAGGAATCGGCAACTGCTAAGCTTGAAATGAGCAAATTAAATCTTCAATTAGAGACGCAAGAAAACAATATTGCGCTCTATAAAGAAACCTTATCTATCTTGCAAGAAAGATATAAGGAACAACAGATAACTTCCAGCGAACTCAACAGACAAGAATTTGAATTACAAAAATTATTGGCAGATTACCAAAACACAAATGCAAATACATGGCTATATAAGTTAAGTTATCTAAATGCTACAGGACGATTAAGTGAATTGTGGAGGTAAAATCTAATCAATACAAAGTACACTTTATTGGAGTTTATTCTTTCTGACCACAAAATAAGATACCTAATAACAAAATAAAATTGGACTCAAAACCCAAATGCCTCATTCAGAGATCAATTTTGATAAATGGTGTTTGTAAGAAAACGCCAACTACTTCGTCATCATCATCTCTCAAAGCGGTCATTTACCGTAATAAACTTCCACTTTTCGAGCTTTCGACTTACTTTTCCTTGACGTTTCCTTATCAAACTCAGCGTTTTATTGCTGGCACTAAATAATAGAATTATAAAATTTTCCACTCAGTTTAAGTTTGATCAAAAATCCGACTACCTTTGTTTCTAAAATACTTTAGCCATGTCATCTATTCAATCTTCACCACCTACTGAAAAAAAAGCTGTGTTGAAATATCAATTGAAGAGTTTTGAAAAAATTCCCATTAAATATTGGAATACTCCTGACGATGGCGCCCTCCATATTGCAAAGTACATCTCGCTAGCTATCAGACAAAAACAACAAGACAATGCTAATATCGTATTAGGTCTAGCTACCGGTTCGTCACCAATTAAAATCTACAACGAACTTGTAAGAATGCATCGGGAAGAAGAATTATCTTTTTACAATGTCATCACTTTCAATCTAGACGAATACTACCCAATGAAGCCCGAAGCCAATCAGTCATACGTCAAATTTATGCACGAATACTTATTTGATCATGTCGATATACTTCCTTCAAATATTCATATTCCCAGCGGAGACATCTCGATGGATAAAGTAGAAAGTTTTTGCTTGGATTATGAAAAAAAAATAGAATTAGCTGGTGGCATAGATATTCAGATACTTGGTATAGGTAGGACAGGTCATATCGGATTTAACGAACCCGGATCTTGGCTGACTTCAAAAACTAGACTCGTAAAATTAGACCATCTTACAAGAGTAGATGCCATAAAAGACTTCGGGAAAGAAGAAAACGTCCCTTATCGGGCCATTACCATGGGCATTCATACCATCATGAAAGCACGACAAATCTTCATCATGGCTTGGGGATCCCACAAGGCTGAAATCGTACAGCAGACCGTAGAAGGTGAAGTCACTGAAAAAAGACCCGCCACCTACCTTCAAAATCACAACGATGTAAGATTTTATCTTGATGCGGCTGCTTCCTCCGAATTGACTAAAGTGAAAACACCTTGGCTCGCAGGTTTATGCCTTTGGGATGATGACTTGATTGCTAAAGCTGTAATATGGCTTTCTCTCAAACTCCAAAAACCACTTCTCAAACTCACTAATGACGATTACATCTATAATGGATTGTCAGAATTGATAGCAGAATATACCACGGCATACAGCCTTAACATAAAAATATTCAATAAGCTCCAACACACTATAACTGGATGGCCAGGCGGCAAACCAAATGCAGATGACACAAATCGTCCAGAAAGGGCAAAGCCAGCCAAAAAAAGAATCATTATCTTCAGCCCTCATCCAGATGATGACGTGATCTCTATGGGTGGGACTTTCTTGCGTCTAGTAGAACAAGGACACGATGTACACGTCGCCTATCAGGTCTCGGGAAATATAGCAGTCCACGATACTGATGCTTGGAGATATGCCGCTTTTGTAAATGATTATGCCAAATCTATTGGTATTGAAAATAAAGAATTGTTTGGTACAATACACAAAGTGACACAGTTTATGGATGATAAAAACCATAACGAAGCTGATATTAAAGAATTGCAAAACATTAAGGCTATCATAAGAAAACAGGAAGCTAGAGGTGCCGCTATGTTTTGTGGATTGAAAGAAGAAAATATTCACTTTCTAGATATGCCTTTTTATGAGACTGGTGGCATTCGCAAAAACAAACTGAGTGATATAGACATAAGAATTATCATAGATTTACTAAATGAGGTCAAGCCACATCAAGTGTTTGCAGCTGGAGATCTAGCAGATCCACATGGAACACATAGGGTTTGCCTTGATGCCATATTCGAAGCATTCGAAAGGACAAAAGATGAAACATGGTGGAAAGGAGCTTACTTGTGGTTGTATCGCGGCGCTTGGCATGAGTGGCCGATAGACGAAATCGAAATGGCTGTTCCTATAAGTCCAGATGAGTTGATGCGCAAACGAAAAGCCATCTTTATGCATCAGTCACAAAAAGACCATCCCGTTTTCCCTGGTGATGATACCCGTGAATTCTGGCAAAGAGCAGAAGACCGAAATAAGGAAACCGCTCATTTTTACAATGTCCTCGGCCTTGCAGAATATGAAGCTATGGAAGCTTTTGTAAGGTGGAAATTCAAATAAAGCAACATCGTCATCAATTAAATATCTCGTCGTTAAATCAAACCAAAATCATGAAAATATTTTCAATTTGTTTTGTTCCGTTTATCCTTTTTGCGATCAGTTTTTACAACTCTCCTGAGCCCAAAATAAAGAAAACGAGCGACCTTGGTATTATTCCGGCACCAAACAAAGTTATTATTGGAGTGGGTAATGCTGAAATTGAAAACTTGAAGATTTACATAGGTGAAACTGAAAAAACTGCTTTTTACAACCAACTCTTTAAGGATGTACCAAATATTAATATGGTAAATAAAATTGATGCCAATGTGGTGTACTCCATCAGTTCGATGATGACAAACGAAAGTTATACCTTAAAAATTAACCCAAAAGATATCGAAATAGTAGCCGGCAGTAATATAGGACTTCAATATGCTATGGTAAGTTTAGTACAAATGGCTACTCACCACGGACTGCCTTTACCTTTATTATCTATGGAAGACAGCCCAAAGTTTACCTACAGAGGCATGCATCTCGATGTATCACGACATTTTTTAATGTCGAAGAAGTCAAAAAGTATCTAGACTATATGGCTTATTACAAATTTAATAATTTCCATTGGCACCTAACAGATGATCAAGGATGGCGGATAGAAATAAAAAAATATCCAAAACTTCAAGAAGTAGCTGCTTACCGAGATGAAACTTTGATAGGTCATTATGGCGACCAACCACATCAGTTTGACAAAACAAAATATGGTGGTTTTTACACACAAGAAGACGTCAAAGAAATAGTGGCTTATGCCGCAGCAAGAAATATAAATGTCATACCAGAAATAGAAATGCCTGGTCATGCACAAGCGGCATTGGCTGCATATCCTGAGTTCGGTTGCGAAGATAAAGAATATGAAGTTGCTACAAAATGGGGCGTATTTGAAGATGTATTTTGTCCCACAGAAGTGACATTTGCATTTCTCGAAGATATTATTGATGAGGTCATCACCCTTTTCCCTGCAAAATATATCCATATCGGTGGTGATGAGTGCCCAAAAGATGCTTGGAAAAAAAGTACCTTCTGCCAGGATTTAATCAAAAAAAACAAACTCAAAGACGAATATGGCCTTCAAAGCTACTTTGTCAAACGCATGGAAAAATACATCAACTCCAAGGGAAAACAAATCATAGGTTGGGACGAAATACTCGAAGGTGGTCTAGCTCCGAATGCCACCGTGATGTCTTGGCGAGGCATTGATGGCGGATTGGCTGCCGCACGACAAAATCACGATGTGATCATGACACCCGGCACACATTGTTATTTTGATCACTATCAATCAGAAGGAAGTAACGAGCCAATCGCCATAGGTGGGTATACCAGTCTAGAGAAAGTATATCATTGGGAACCTATACCTGACGAATTAGAAGTAAATAAGCGAAAATACATCTTAGGTGGACAAGCCAATGTATGGTCAGAGTACATACACAAATTTGAGAATGTAGAGTATATGGCATTTGCGAGAGGTATAGCGATGTCAGAAGCGTTATGGAGCAAGGAAAAAAGCTATGTCGCATTTATACCAAGATATGAAACCCATAATGATTGGTGGAAAAAGAATGGTGCCAATATTGCAAACCATTTGTATGAATTGAAACCCAAAATATCTGCGGGCGAAGGAAGTGGCGTGTCGGTCAGCTTCGAATTGCCAGAAGGCACAAGTATCCTATATTCGTCAGATAAAAACCAAAATCCAATCACCACAAAAGATATCATTACCATCAGCCAATCAGATAAATATACTTTT
>JBBRJL010000185.1:0-5838 GCA_038219375.1 Chitinophagales bacterium
AATACACAGTAGAAGTATGATAAAACAAATATTAGGAAAGGTGGGCTCGGCATTGGTTTTGGGGTTTTTAATATTGCAAAGTTGTCAAGACTCCATTTTGGTCGGCGAAGAATTACTTGATAACGAAAAGTTGGTTTTGGCTTTTAATGACTCTCTCAAACTTACTAGCACCACTATTTCGGCTGAAAGAGTTTTAACCCACAAGAGTAATATAAATGCAAGAACGCACATATTGGGAAGTCTTGATGATGCTACCTTTGGTACGCTTACTACATCGCTATACCTAACAAATGTTTTGGCAGCTACAAACCCTGTGTACAGCGGCAACATTAAATTTGATTCTTTAGTTTTAGTTTTAGCATATGATACTCTGGGAGATTATGGCATAGCTAACCCTATACACAAAATTGAAGTGTTCCAGCTAGAAAATTCTTTTTCTAAAACTGATAGCTTTTACAATGATGTCCAATTTGCTACTAGTACGATACCATTAGTTAGTAAAGAAGTCAGAATAAATACTAAAGATTCAGTTTCATATCTAGATCACACCACATCGGCAATTGTCAAAAAAAGACCTCAATTGAGGCTAAGATTAGATGATGCCTTTGGTCAAATGTTGATATCAGATACCAATTTAACTAAGAACGATACTTTGCTAGGTGCTTTTCTAAAAGGTTTTCAGATTAAATCTACACCTATCTTTGGGCCTTCGACTTTTGGTTTAAATCTTCTTGATGCGAGTTTAGCAAGTTTGGACGGTGTTAATAAACTTGTAATGTATTATACATTAAACGACACATTGAAAAAAGAATATCAATATCCGATACACGCTTCGACGCCTTCCAACTATACATATGATAGAATGGGATCATCTGTAGAGACCTTCGTGAATGGTACAAACAGTGGAGATAGTCTCACTTTTTTACAAGGATTGGCGGGCGTAAAAACTATAGTAAGTTTTGATGATCTATCTTTCCTTGAAGATAAGCTAGTAAATAAAGTAGTTCTCGATATTTATGTATCTGATCTGGGGGGAGATTTCGGTTTGTACCCTGCACCAACACAACTAATTGCGAGCTTCAAAAACGCTTCGGGTAAGTTACAGTTAATTCAAGATATAAGTCAACTTACATCACAGGGCATTAATTTTGTACAATTATTTGGCGGTACTGCGACGGGTACAGGAAGTGTCAGAAAGTATAGCTTGAATATTACCAATCATATAAAAAATGCATTGAAAGAGAGTACTTATGATTCAGATCTTTATCTCAATATTCTGACAGAATCAGAGTCGGTAAGAAGGGCAGTCATATATGGAGCGAAACATAGTACCTTCCCCATGAAACTAAATATCAGTTATACAAAAATATAAAATCTAACAACACATGTGTGGCATAGTAGCTTATATCGGTACACAACAGGCATACCCGATTATTGTAGAAGGTCTCAAAAGACTTGAATATAGGGGATACGACAGCGCAGGAGTTTCAATCCTAAATGGAGCAATAAAAACTGTAAAGAAAAAAGGAAAGGTTTCAAAACTAGAAGCAGCAGCAAAAGATAAAGATGTAACGGGTACGGTAGGTATAGGCCACACAAGATGGGCTACTCACGGAAAACCAGATGATATAAATGCGCACCCTCACTTATCGGGTAATGGTAGATTGGCCTTGATCCATAATGGAATCATTGAAAATTACTCGACATTAAAAAAGGCATTAACGGAGATTGGCCATATCTTTCATAGTGAAACAGACACCGAAGTACTTGTCCATCTCATAGAAGAATATCAAAAAAGGGAAGATCTTACACTTAGCCAAGCTGTCCGACGAGCATTAGAAAAAGCAGTAGGGGCATATGCTATTGTGGTCATCGATAGAGAAAATCCTGATATCATAGTAGGTGCTAGGAAATCTAGTCCGTTAGTAATGGGTATTGGCGAGGGCGAATATTTTCTTGCTTCAGATGCATCTCCAATCATAAAATATACCAATAAAGTTATCTACCTTAATGATGAAGAAATTGTAACTATCCACAAAGATGGTAAATATGAAATCATCAATTTGAGCAACGAAATACAAAACCCTATCGTTCACGAGCTCGATATGAAACTTGAGGAGCTAGAGAAGGAAGGTTATGATCACTTCATGCTAAAAGAGATATACCAACAGCCGACCACTATCCGTGAGAGTATGAGAGGTAGAATCGATGCACACGATGGATGGGTACTAGTAGGAGGTATGCAGCAGTTTATCAATAGGATCATGAATGCAAAAAGAATCATTTTTGCGGCATGTGGTACATCTTGGCATTCAGCCTTGGTTGCAGAATATATCATAGAAGAATTAGCAAGAATACCAGTAGAGGTAGAATATGCATCTGAGCTAAGATATCGAAACCCAATCATCAATGCTGATGATGTCGTCATTGCTATCTCCCAATCCGGAGAAACTGCTGATACCCTGGCAGCACTCGAACTGGCCAAAGAAAAAGGTGCCTTAATTTATGGAATAGTGAATGTGGTAGGATCATCTATAGCTCGAATCACTCATTGTGGATCATACACGCACGCAGGACCTGAAATCGGAGTTGCTTCAACTAAGGCATTTACCAGTCAATTGACAGTATTAACATTGATGGCACTGAATTTGGGATATCGTAGAGGGACTATTTCTGAGGATTACTTCAGACAATTGGCTTACGCCCTTGAAAGTATTCCGGATAAAGTAGAAAAGGTCCTTCAGCAAAATGAAAAAATTAAGTTTATAGCTGGTGAAATTAAGGATGTAAATAATGCATTATATCTAGGTCGTGGTTATAACTTTCCTGTGGCACTTGAAGGCGCTCTTAAACTTAAAGAAATATCATATATTCACGCTGAAGGATATCCTGCTGCAGAAATGAAACATGGACCTATTGCGCTGATAGATGAAAATATGCCTGTAATTGTGATTGCAACTAATAAGTCTGCTTATGATAAGGTTGCCAGCAATATTCAAGAAGTAAAAGCGCGAAAAGCTATTGTGATTTCTATAGTTTCTGAAGGTGATACCAAGATTAAGGAAATGTCTGACTACACCATAGAAATACCTGAGACTGAAGAGCCGCTGACACCTCTTTTGTCTGTTATTCCTTTGCAGCTATTGGCATATCATATAGCTGTAATGAGAGGATGCGACGTCGATCAGCCTAGGAATCTAGCAAAATCAGTCACTGTAGAATAAATAGTTAAGTACTAAAAATAAATAAGAAGCATGAAGAAGTTGTTAAGTTTGGAATATAATTCGACAAGAGACAAATTGATTTTTTCTGAATATGGAAGAAGTGTTCAAAAATTAGTTCAATATGCTAAAACTGTGGAGACACGGGAAGAAAGGCAAAAGATCATAGAATCCATAGTTGAGATTATAAATCAGCTTAATCCACAAACAAAAAATGTACTAGAGTATAAACAAAAATTGTGGAGACATGTATATAAAATGGCAGATTATGAACTTGATGTAGACAATCCATATAGTGCTACTGTCACGGAGGAAGACAATACCTTCACACCCGATACCGTACCGTATCCACAACATGAATTCAACTGGAGACATTATGGCTATAATATTAGGGTAATGATAGACAAAGCCTTAAAAATGGAAGAAGGTCCTGTGAAAAAGGGTTTTGTTGAGACTATACTTTCTTATATGAAATTGTCATATAGGACATGGAATAAAGAACATTTTGTAAGTGATGATATCATCATATCAGACCTTGCTGTTATGTCTGCCAATAAGCTAAGCGTAGATGATGACCATACCATTGCAGTCATTACCAAAAACAACCTTCCTAACGCAAGTATCAATACATTCAAAACGCCTAAGAAGCCAAACAAACCAAACAATCAGAATAAAAACCCTAACAACAAACCTAGACCAAATAATAGTCCAAATAACAGGCCTAAGCGAAAATAGCGATTATTTTAGATAACTATTGCTGAGTCAGGTTTTGGTTAGTTCAATATTAAAAATTCTGTTCGTCTATTATTTTGGCGTCCTTTAGAAGTATCATTGGTGTCTCGGGGTTGGGTTTCCCCTTGACCTTCATATTTTATATTTGATGGCATAATACCTGATTTTTCCAAAGCATCAGCTACTGATTTGGCTCTGTTGAGTGATAAGGTCATATTGGCGTTGTCATCTCCTACATTATCAGTATGGCCAATGATCAAAATTTTCACATCTAGATTTTCTTTCAACATTTTGGTTAATAAGGCGATTTCTGTATCAGAAGTGGGAATTAGTTCCGCAGATCCTGAGGCAAAAAAGATATTGTGAAGTACTACAGGTTTTGAAATAAAATCCTTTTCAATCTTACGTATGGCAACTAGTTTTATAATAAGCGTGTATGGATCAGGCAGTATGATGATACCAGTAAGGTCAAAGTTTTGAGTGTAGTACACATAACCTGCTTTTTGCACGATACAAGCATAATTATATCCAGTAGTAATGCTGCTAATAAAATATCCGTCTTGGCCAGTTTCTATCTTGAAGACATCCATGTTTAGATCTAGATTTTTGATAATTACGGATGCGTCTAATGGTAAAGTCGTATTTAGGTCTGATATTATTCCTTCTACAAAATTGCTTGGTCTAGGTCTGGCTTTTTCATAAAGGTCAATGGAATATAAATCGAGATGATTCATTTTTTTGCCAGTCAGATAGTCAATATCACTAGCAAAATACGCTTTTTCGCCATCGAGTGAAACTACAAATGAACCTTCCGCACCTTCCGTATTAATAGGATAACCTATATTTTGTGGTGCTGTCCATTGATTTGTCACTAGATCTTTTCTACTATAATAAATATCAAAATCTCCCATTCCTGGACGACCATCGGAGCGGAAGTAAAGCGTCTGTCCATCAGCATGCAAAAATGGGGTTTCATCCCTTCCTTCAGTATTAATGTCTGGACCGAGATTGATAGGCGTCACCCAAGCATTTTTTTCATTCCTATATGTCATCCATATATCTGAACCACCAATAGTACCTTTCCGATTGCTAGAAAAATATAGCGTTCTTCCATCAGCAGATAGGGTAGGCTGTGAGTCCCAACCTGCAGAATTGACCTTGTGGCCCATATTCACAGGAATCGTCCATTCACCATCCATCACCATAGAGTAATAAAGGTCGCAACCACCAAATGCATCCTTGCGGTCACAAGCTGTAAACACTATGTAACGACCATTGGAAGATAAAGCAAATGCGCCTTCATTTCCACCAGTATTGAGTGATTCTATAGGGAATGCTGGAGCAAAGCCAAGGCTATCTTTTTGGGAGGAATAAAAATCTTCTTGGCCGATGAAATCGTTTTGTCTTTTTATATTTCTAGTAAAAATAATAGACGATCCGTACACAGATATACTTGGAGAATATTCAGAATGGGTAGAATTTATATTTGGACCCATAGAAACTGGTTCAAAAAGTACTGGGTTTTTTAGCGCATGATCTATAAATCTTAGGTTGTCTCTTTGAGTAATTGCCTTAGATATTTTATCTTTTTTATTCTTTTCTCTATTTAAATATTGATCAAAACTAGAGGCTGCGTTTAGATATTTGTCCTGAGATACCTGCGACATCGCCATAGAATAATACATCTCGGCATCAAAATCGGGATCGATAGCGATCGCATCAGCAAACAATGTTTCGGCTTTGGAATAGTCTTTTGCAGTAAAATGATTACTAGCCAATCTCAATATTCCTTCTACAAATTTAGGTTGGGTCTTTAGTAATTTTAAAAATTTTGAATTACTTTTTTTCAGATCTCCTTTTTGAGCTGCTACCTTCGCCTCATTGT
>JBBRJL010000186.1:0-5808 GCA_038219375.1 Chitinophagales bacterium
ATCTGAACAGTTACTAAACTTCAAGCTAAAAGGCACTTCTGACGGTATTATAAATGGATTATCTAATAGTAAAAAAGATAGTTACCTAGAGTTTAATACCCAGGCTTCACTAGAAATCCCTACATCTTCCATGTCTAATATTGTAAGCCAAATAACAGTCTCGTTTTGGTCAAAAGGAAATGCGGATATCTTGCCTGCAAATAATTCAATATTTCATGCCGTGGATAATAATAATAGTAGACAACTCAATGTACACTTACCATGGTCTGATGGTCGTGTTTATTGGGATTGTGGCAATGATGGATCCGGTTTTGACAGGATAGACAAATCTGCTCTAGCCGTAAATTATGAAGGATCATGGCAGCACTGGACATTTACAAAAAATACAGGTACAGGTAGTATGAAGATATATCTGAATGGTGTTTTATGGCATTCAGCAAATGGAAAGAATAAAGCCATTGACATCAAAAAATTCATTATTGGTTCTGACAATAACCTTAATGTACCATATCATGGTGGTATTGATGATTTTGCAGTTTGGAATAAAGAATTAACTGCCGCAGAAATTAAATCAATTATGTATCAATCTGCGCATACTGTCACAAATCTTTCTCAAAATCTAGTAGCTTATTATGATATGAATGATGGCGAGACCCTAACCGTTTTGGACAAATCTACCCATGGTGCTACAGCAATGGTGAATGGAAATCCACAATGGAAATCATTCAGAGGGGCTGATATCATAAAGGGATACGACCCAACGACAGCAAGACCTGATTTGGCTTTTATAAAAGGTAACTTTTCCATTACGTCTAATAATATTTCTATAAGAGACTCAATCGTTAATGCTCCGCGCAAAATAACGTCGTATAGTGTTGTAAACAATAGTTTAGTAGAGGGTAATACTGTATATTATTGGGCATCAGGCTTTTTCCCAGTATATAATGAAGATGGAGAAATCATAGATGAAATCGAAGTGATGGAAGATGACATTATCTTTATAGAAGATTTGACCTATTACAACAAATTTCCATCCATTTTTGAATTACAGTCTTTTGTGACACCTTATGGCATTGGTATTGATTTTGGTTTATCGGGAAAAATATGGTTATTTGACGTTACAGATTTTGGTCCGATATTAAAAAACAATAAAAAGTTTTATATGGATAAAGGTGGTCAATGGCAGGAAGAAATAGATATCAAATTTGCTTTTATCAAAGGTACACCAACTAGGAACGTTCAGTCCATCCAACCAATATGGCCAGCTGCATCTTATGGATACACTTCGATTCTAAATAACGCGCATCTCGAACCTAGAACCCTAAATACAGACTCAAATGTAAAAAGCATGAAGGTTCGCGTTACCACTACCGGACATGGACAAGAGGGAGAATTCATCCCGCGCAATCACTCCATAAATGTTAATGGTGGGCCAGCAGAGTTCTCATGGCAAGTATGGAAAGAATGTGCCGAGAATCCAGTCTACCCGCAAGGAGGCACATGGGTCTACGATAGAGCAGGCTGGTGTCCAGGCGAACCAAGTGTCCTGAAGGAATATGAAATTATGCCTTTTGTAACTTCTAGCAGTCCATTTACGCTTGACTATGGTTTGAATACAGCGTCAGGTGACAGTAGATATATAGTGGCCACCCAATTGGTAAAATATGGTGAAATAAATTTCCAAAACGATGCATCCCTATTAACCATCGTATCACCATCATCCGATGTTGTGTACGAGCGTCTGAACCCTATGTGTGCTGCTCCAGAAGTCATTGTCAGAAATAATGGCAGCAACACCCTTACGTCCATAGATGTCTGGTATGGGGTAGAAGGACAAACACTTAAGAAAACCACTTGGACAGGAAGTTTAAAATTCCTTCAGACTGTAAATGTCGTCCTTCCTAATTTATCAGCGTCAGAATGGCTATCTAGCAATCGTTTTGTAGCTTACACCAGCAATCCCAATAATACACAAGACCAATATGTAACCAACGACAAATTGATGTCAAGTTACATACCTTCTGATCATCTAGATGGAGATATTATCATTTCTATGAGAACAAATAGTCAACCACAGGAAACAAGATGGACATTAAAAAACGATGCAGGCAATACTATCTTGAGTAGCAAAAACAACCTTCTACCAAACACTACATATCAAGATACGATCAAAGGATTAAGTGGTTGTTTCAAATTACGATTTACAGATTCAGATGACGATGGTATTAGTTGGTGGGCAAATGGTGATGGAAATGGTTTTATTCGCATCAAAGGAGGTAATGCTGGGTGGTTGACATTTAATCCTGATTTTGGCAAAGAGCTTACTTACAATTTCACCACTGGAAATATCAATAGTCTTGAGGAATTACGAGACGAAGCTTCAATAATGGTTTACCCAAATCCTACGTCAAACCATATCTCCATTGATCTAAAGGGAATAACTGGCCAGACCACCGTTTCAGTATTTAACCATTTAGGATACAAAATATCTGGAGAAGTTATTAAAAATCCTAATATTAATGGTCATTCATCCTTTGTGGATATGTCCGAATTTGTATCAGGAATTTACCACGTTCATGTAGAAAATAGTGGAAAAGTCAAAACAATTAAAATTGTTAAAATATAATAATTCCACGTTGAACTTAAAAATATATTTGCTAATACTAATTGTAACATTATTCAATGCGCCGACGCTAATCTGTCAGACGATAATAGTCAAACCTTATCTGCAAGATGGCATATTAGATAAAATGACCATCATGTGGGAAGCGAATACTTCTGGAAATGGATATGTAGATTACGGTACGTCACCTTTTTTATTGACATTTACATCAAATAGTGCCAGTATTGTTGGTAATATAAACTCTCGCATCCATACCTGTGTGATCAATGGAATATCACCTTCCAGCAAATATTATTATCGGGTGAGAATGTCATCAGGTACGGTATCAAAGGTGTATAACTTCACCACACAACCTGCCAAAAATTCAAACGAACGAACTAATTTTGTCGCCATTTCTGATATTCAACGCGATAGTGGAAATCCAAATGTCTACAAAAATTTGATAGAAAATGGTATTATCCCTGTTATTGACACTGCTCTAATTAATGGTGTTTCAGACTTGGAAGGTATACTGATACCTGGTGATCTCGTACAAACGGGCGGAAACTATAATAGTTGGAAAAATGATTTTTTTGACCTAGGAGACTCTCTTACTGCTTATGTGCCGATGTATCCTGTCCTTGGTAATCATGAATATTATGGAGATGGATTACCCAATTTTTTGAAGTACTTTACACTTCCACTCAATGGTTCTCTAGACAATCCAGAAGAATGGTGGCATAAGGATTTCTCCAATGTACGAGTCATAGGACTAAATTCAAATAGTCCCGCAGCCCAACTAAATACCCAACTCAGCTGGTTGCAAAATGTACTGGACGAAGCTGGAACAGATCCAGATATAGATTTCGTTTTTGCCCAATTGCATCACCCATACAAGTCTGAGTTATGGACTCCAGGCGAACTAGATTTCACCGGAGATATTATTGCAAAAATGGAATTATTTTCTACTACTTACCAAAAGCCATCTTTGCATTTTTTTGGCCATACACACGCCTATTCTCGAGGACAATCTAGAGATCACAATCATCTTTGGGTCAATGTAGCTACAGCTGGTGGAGCCATAGACAATTGGGGCGAATTCCCAAATGCAGACTATGACGAATTTGTGATCAGCGAAGATGAGTATGGCTTTGTCTTAATGCAGGTCGAAGCTGGATCTGATCCTTCATTCAGGCTGCGGAGATTCTCACGTGGAGATCAATCTACAAGTGAAAATAATACCATATCTGATGAAATTAATATCAAAAGGTATGACCATGCACCACAGAAACCAATAGGTATTTATCCGTTTGCGGACTCTATACTTGTATCGTGTGTCACACTAAAAGCATCCTCATTTTTTGACCCTGAAAATACCCATCAGGCATCACATTGGCAGCTCGTCGAGAATGGAAATTTTGAAAGTAACCAAGTGATCGAATATTGGACACAATCACAAAACTGGTACAACGAAGTAGATACCCAAGCGGGAGATGACCTGACCGATCATATAGTGACAACTTTGACTTCAAATAAAACGTACCATTGGCGAGTGCGCTACCGAGATCAATATTTGAACTGGAGTGAGTGGTCAGTTCCACTTATTTTTCACACCAAACAAAACAGTACAAGCCCCAACGATAATTTATTGCTAAACGCTGGTGCAGAATCAGGTGTCAATCATTGGTCAGGGCAAATCGAGTCTTTGCTAAATAATGAATGTAACTCTGTCCCTGTATATAATGGTATCAGATTTTTTGCCGTTGGTGGCATTTGCTCTAATGAACAAGCAATTGGATTTGGTACACAAGTCATCGATGTCAGCACTTACGGAAACGACATAGACCAAGGCCTTTATAGTGTAGCGTACAGTGCCTATATGCGAGCATATTCCACCAATAATGACAAACCTGAGATGTATGTAGAGTTTCTAAATTCAGGACAAAATATTATTTCAACTTCACCCATTATTTCTAATACAAACGGGATATGGACGCAAAAAGCGAATACATTTTTAGTTCCTCCCAACTCTAGATATTTGAGAACTGTATTAAAGGGAACTAGACTCGCAGGAACAGATAATGATAGTTATTTTGATGATATCAGTGTGAAACTATTAGCGCTGACTTGTCCTACTTGTATAGGTAGTAATGATATAGCTGCAGTGGACGTAGATGGAGACGGATTTTGTAGTACGATAGATTGTGATGACAATGACGCTACCAAATATCCTGGAAATCTTGAGATTTGCGATGGGAAAGATAATGACTGCGATGGCAGGACAGACTCAGGCGATACCGTATATTGGACAGGAAATGGAGACGGAAATTCTTGGTCAGATATAGACAATTGGGCGCAAGGTTTTTTACCACTTCCGTGTCAACATGTTATCATCAATACAGACCATAAGGTTATACTTACAGATCGGGCTTATATCAAAAGTCTTAACTTGGGATTACGCTCAAAATTAGATATCTCGGCTGGCGCTGAACTTTACATCAACGGGTATCATACTTCTACAGCCACATCAGCCAATATCTCTGGTACATGTAATAATTTTGGCAAATTTATCATCAAAAACTCTGTAGAAGATGGTCTCAGTATCGACGGCACTATGAATAATAATGGCGGTCAAATTTATATAAAACAAGTACAACTCAATGGCATCCGAGTATTACCAAATGGCAAGTTGGTAAATATGAGTGAGATAGAGATTAATGAGTGAAAAATGATCTTTCGCCTGTAAGTATAAATACGCGCTTATCCCGTATGTAGAAATACGCTTTCACATGTTTTTATCACTGCTTACCTTTGCAATATCAATTAACCAACTAAAAGTCAGGCAAATATGAGGCATGTATTCATCTTATCGTTTTTTGTACTTACATTTTGGTAGCTATTTAGATATAACCCCGAATGGGGTGAAATATTAGTAGCCACGGATGTAATTCCGTGGTGAAAATGGAAAACTACCTGATTTTGGCGGTATTTTGCCTGAAAGTTGCAAAAATTGTGCGTGTCTGCCTTTGGCATGGACAAAATGACTTTAGTTCTACATACACCTGAATAGTTACTACATTTATAATAGATCAAAAAAGTTAGTACAAAATCACAACATTAACTTTTTGCTTCAAAAAATAACACTTATTTGTCTATGGATGAAGCTAAAAGTGTTGTTTTTCGAATCCCAAACATACCTAATACCA
>JBBRJL010000187.1:0-5784 GCA_038219375.1 Chitinophagales bacterium
TGTAAGAATACCCGTTTTCGGCAAAAAAATAAACTTCCTTACCCAATCCTTGGCCAAACCAAATCTCAACCCAAAAGTAAGGGCATCATTTGAAAAACAATTACAGACAACTATTCAAGGAAATAAGGAATATTTCGATCTTCTAAGTAAAGGTTTTGCAGAGAAGTATGCCACTACAAAAGTTTATTTTGTTCCGGATTCATTATTCAAAGAATTTAACGCAGGACGAAAAGACGTCTTTCTAAATGACAACAATAAAATAGATCCAAATATCAAAGGCCCAACGGAAGATTATTTGCTGATGATCCAAGGAAATAGTATAGAACAATTACTTTTGGTGGACAAAGAAGGCTATCGTTTAGAAAAACCATTTCCGTACAAAAAAAATACCTTCCTTCCAGCATTCAAAAAGCTACTTGACAAGGAAAAATATATTCAGTCTCAGATTGAATGGTTTGATAAAAAATTGACTGAACTCAAGTACTTACAGAAATGATCAAATCTTTCCCACGGCTGATATCTTTGCTTACTTTCTGTTTCATTTTCATCCAATGTAAACAAGAAAATGCTTCTCTTCCCGTAAAAACGAAAGAAAAAGTATCACCAATAGAAAAACAAGAACCCGTAATAGGTAAAGAAACTCCTATCAAAAAGGTAGAGGAAACCTTAAAACCAAGCCCAAAACCCATACCTGATGGATGGAAAGAAATAAGCAAAGCGACTTCCGGCATTGCCTTAGATATCAAATATGCAACGTCAGATAATTTTACCAAAAAAAAGATTTATGACTGTGCCAAGTGTTATCTCAGACCCGAAGCGGCATCAAAACTGGTAGAAATACACAAATTACTGAAAGAAAAATATGGTTATGGTATCAAAGTCTTCGATTGTTTCCGACCTAGGCCATATCAACAACGATTGTGGGACATTATGCCCAATCCTAGCTACGTGACGCCACCTGAAAAAGGATCGATGCACAGTCGTGGTCTTGCCGTAGATCTCTCTATCTTGGATAAAAACGGTGACGAACTTGATATGGGTACTCCGTATGATTTTTTCGGAAAGGAAGCGCATCAAGATTATAAAGGACATAGCGCAGAAGTCAACAAAAATAGAACCCTTTTAAAATCTACCATGGAAGAAAATGGCTTCGGTTCGATCCGTACGGAATGGTGGCACTACAGCTACAAGACAAAATCCTATCCACTTGATGATTGGGTTTGGGATTGTGAGTAGGTTTTTGTTTCAAAAGCTCGTACATAACTACCTATATTTTGATGACTAAGGTAACCAAAAGGACTTTTCTGACCATTTTCTTTAGAAAGAATATAGTTGACATTATATTTTTTAGTAAATACCCTTACTTTTGAAAGTTTTTATGATCTAATTTTGCCTTTTATTTATTTGAAAATTCGTTTTTGATCAAAATATGATTTATGATTAAAATATATAGCATTGTTATCTTTTTTCTATTGATCGTCCTTCCCCTCAGTGGACAAGAACTAAATGATTTTATTTCTAAAAACGATCAGTTATTTATGGATAATAAAATGGAGGCAATAAGAAAAATGGATTCCATATACATGGCATCAAATGGTAAACTATCACCAAATGATGAAGGTGAGATCCTATATTCCATGTGCAAATATTATGTGCGATCAGACAAACCAGATAGCGCTTTGATTTATGCTCAAAAAGGTATGGATTTTATTAAGAAGCGTTCCTTTGAAAGCATGACTGCTGATTTTGCCAATGTATTAGGAAGTTCTTATTTTCAAGTGGGAAAGCAGGATTCTGGCGTTCATTATCTTCTTGTAGCAGCTGAAAGTCTAGAAAAAAAAGGTGACAATGAAAAATCTGCTTATGTGTACAATAATTTAGCTAACGTTTTCTTGGATGAAATGGATTTCATTAAAGCCGTATCCTATTTTCAAAAAGCATTGGACAAATTACCAAAAGATGGGTCAAATGTTTTTGCGGGAAGCATCTCAGGAAACCTTAGTTTTGCCTATATTTCGATAGATAGTTTTGAGCAAGCTGAAAAATATGCAGTGGAAGCGGTCAAGATTGGTGAAAAAACAAAGGACAATACAGCCATTTTGTATGGAAAACTTACCCTTGCTGACCTAGCCAATAAAAAAGGAAAGAGGGATGAAGCTTTAAAAAAATATAACGAATCTTACCAATTGGCTACTGAAATAGAAGATGATTACAAAAAGTCATTGTGCGCTTCATCTCTAGCAGAATTTCACGCTACTTCTAATCCAGCCTTAGCCATCAAATACGGTCTAGAATCATACGAATATTATAAAGAAAACTTGCCTAGATTTTTGCCACCAAGCATTTTGTTATTAGCCCGTGTTTATGAAAATAATAATGATTATATCGCATCAAGTAAATTTTATAAGGAATACAGTAATGTGATCGATAGTATAAAATCTGCTGATTATAATACCTTGAAATTGGATATGATAGAAAAATATGAGACCGCACAAAAAACACAACTCATCAGTGAACAGAAGTCTATTATTACTGCCAATTCACTCAAAATTACTCTGCTTATTTCAGGTTTAGTAGCTGCTGCTCTAGCTATTTTCATCACATTATTGTGGGTTAAGTTGCAAAAAAATAAAGCGGCCCAAAATGTTACAAAACTGAAACATGAAAGGGAACAAGCGATCTTTAACTCTCTCGTAGAAGGTGAACAAAATGAACGAATAAGACTTGCAAAAGAACTGCATGATGGCCTAGCAAATGAAATAGCAGCTATAAAAATGCAAGCATCCATTGCTAATATGCAGCAGCCAAATGCTACACTCGATGTGATAGAAAAAAAGTTGGCACTACTGCACGAAAGTACACGAAATATAGCACACAATATGTTGCCAAAAGTATTTATGGATGAAGGTCTAATGGCGTCCATCCAGTTTTTTTGTAAGGATTACAGTCAGGTTATTCCCATAGGTGTTGATATTAAAAGTTATCAAAAAAACAAGTCTAGATCCTTCGAACTATTTATTTACAGATTAGCCCAAGAAGTCATCGGTAACGCTGTAAAATATTCCAACGCAACAAAAATTTTGGTGGTGATAGATGACCAAGAAGGATTGTTTTCATTAAAAGTAAAAGATGATGGAGTAGGAATTAATCAAGAAAATGTGCAAAAAGGATTTAGCTTTTTGAAAGACAGACTTAAGGAAGTGGAAGGAATTATGCAAGTTTATTCTGACGAAGGAAAGGGTACAGAAATAGATATCAATATCAAATATGGCGTATAGTATTGTAATTCTGGACGATCATCCGCTGATCATGGAAAGCTTGGTGATGATCACAAGTCAGGTATCAGGTGTGGAGACGGTAAAATCTTTTGCCACAACGCAAGCATTTTATGAAGACGACCAAGTTTTTCAGTATGATTGTTACATTATTGATATTTCATTGGGAGAATCTGACGGAAGAGATGTGATGAAAAAAATTAAAAAGAATAGCCCAAAGGCAAAAATAATAGCTTTGAGCAGTCACGATAATCCACGTATCATACAGTCAGCATTCCGATCAGGAGCCGATTCTTACCTATTGAAAACTACCTCTGCCCTAGAAATCAAAAAATGTGTAGAGACAATAATACTTGGTGATGACTATTTGCCTACAAATATTCAGAAAATACTCCAAAATCATCTCAAAGGTCATAAATACGGACAAAATCCTAATTTCCCAACGCTGACTGCACGCGAAAAAGAAGTATTACAATTTATTTCGGAAGAATTAACATCAAAAGAAATCGGCGAAAAACTACATTTATCTGAATTTACTATCGAAGGGCATCGGGCCACGTTGTTTCAAAAATTTGACGTAAAAAACATTGCAGGCCTTATTAGAAAGGCGATTCTCGCAGGTGTGATTGACTAATACTTTCTTTCTTTTTAGGCTACGGTGGAAAACCACTGTTTTTTTATTCCATGTCTTCCCGTCTTTACTGCCATTGTGCATGTATATACCTTTGTGCTATATTTTTAAACAAAATTTTAAATGTAGTAGAAATGAAAAAGTATGTAAAATTTTCGGTGATCGCAGCATGTGTTTTGATGATGAATGCCTGCGGTAAAGACCCTCTCAACCCTGATGACATTAACAACAACCCAAACCAACCTACTAAGTTAGACTGTGACATCAGACAATCCCTGACGTTGACCGACAGAAATCCACTTGGCGTGGATTATATTGTAGATTGTGATGTGTATGTACTTAACGGTACACTTACGATTGAGCCAGGTACGACGATACAATTTAATGATGGTACTTCATTGTTAATACAAGAAAAAGGTGTAATAAAAGCAAATGGCACGGCACAGAATCAGATCATATTTACCAATAACGGAGGTGTCGCACCTTCTTGGGCTGGTATTTATTTGTACACAAATGGAGTGGGCAACTCCATCAGTCATGCTATTATTGAGAAGGCAGGCGCTGTATCTGCTCAAGGTTTTTTTAATGATGTAAAGGCCGCTATCACAATAGAAGAAAGCAAAATATCATTGACAAATAATCAAATTCTAAATTCTGGTGATGCAGGTATCGTCATCCTACATAAAGGAGAGTGTACATCATTTACCAACAATACTATCAGAGGTAGTGTAAATTTTCCAATAGTGGTGGAAGCAAATCAATCTTCATTTTTGGATTATAATGCTAATACTTTTACAAATAACGGCAAGCCATATATTAATATTAACTCTACACAGAGTTCAGAGAATTATATAGAAAGGGCTTCTACTTTTGTAAAGACAGCCATTCCTTATTTCATTTCAAAAAAGACAACTTTCTCCAAATCAGTAGAAGTTATGGCAGGTGCAGAGTTTGTTTTTGATGAAAATACTTCCTTGGTTTTTCAGAGTGAAAATTCTCCTTTTAGGATTTTGGGTACTGCTTCAAATCATGTAGTGATGAAAGGCCTAAAAGCAGAAGCTGGATTTTGGGGTGGAATTTTGATATTGGAAGCAGGAGATAAATATCAATTTGACTATTTGGATATTTCTGATGGTGGTGCTTTAGATTTTGGGTATGGAGCGTTAAAGGGAAATATTATTTTAGCTGGATTTGGCAGCAGTAATTTGATTTTAAATAATAGTACATCTACAAGATCAGGCAGTTGTGATGTAGTGCTTAATGAATATTGGGATACCAAGACGCTACAGAACAACAATAGTGGCAATTTGAATATCTGTAAAGAGTAATACTTAACATAATACTTTTTCGACTTGGGCAACACAGACTTGATTTGTGTTGCCTTTTTGTCGTTTATGATAGTTTATACCAATAGTACAAACAAAATAGTCCAATAAACTTCATCTTTTTCATTGATTCTTCTTCATAAAATATTTCCATGGCGAAAGCAATGCAAATATTTTTTGAATAGACTGAATAAAAAATCTATTTATTTATTTTGGATTATTTTATAAATACAATTGGTATAATTACATTTTTGAGTCCACTTTGAAAAGTAAATTTAACACTAAGGTTAATAGATGAATATTTTTAATGTATTGATAATCAATATATTACTTTAGGTAGAGGGTATTTCCATTCAGTATTCACCCTTTTAGTGACTCACCCCTTCAGTGTTTGGGGGTCGGACAACGGGTAAAAAACAGATGATTATCAAACAAGTAGTGTTTTCGGAGTGAACTCAAAATTTAAATTTTTTAAAATGATAAACTTAAGCTCCAATTTACAGATTTGGGTAAATATCAAGACTAAGTTGTCAAAAACTTTTTTAGCGTGTTT